>NZ_DIQL01000005.1:7094-79062 GCF_002427225.1 Proteiniphilum sp. UBA5463
GCTTTAGCTTCAGCTTTGGCTTTAGCTTCAGCCTCTTTTTTTGCTTTCTTGTTGAGAGCTTCAAGTTTCTGATTATCCAGCTTCTCTTTCAAGGCAGCCAGCTCTTCGATATCACCTAACGTGGTTTTTTCCATTACAGGTATAGAAGCTGTAACATCACTTCCTCCATCTTTTTTGCCACCACGTTTGCCTCTTTTCCTGGAGTCGTCTCCTGCGATATCTTCGTGAATACGGCTGTGAGAGACAATAATGCGTTTAGCATCCTTGTTGAATTCAATAACTTTGAATTCAAGCTTCTCTTCTACCTGTGCCTGAGAATTGTCCTCCTTTACCAGATGTTTGGGAGTTGCAAACCCTTCAACACCGTACGGTAGAGAGATAACCGCACCTTTATCCAGCAATTCAATAATTGTCCCTTCGTGTATAGAACCGACTGTGAAGATAGTTTCAAATACATCCCATGGATTTTCTTCAAGCTGCTTGTGCCCGAGGCTCAAACGGCGGTTTTCCTTGTCTATATCAAGCACCTGAACCTCAATGGGAGCTCCTATCTCTGTAACTTCACTTGGATGCTTGATCTTCTTGGTCCATGAGAGGTCGGATATGTGAATTAATCCTTCCACACCCTCTTCTATTTCAACAAATGCACCGAAGTTGGTGAAGTTGCGTACAGTAGCAGTGTGAGTACTTCCAACGGGATATTTCACCTCGATGCTCTCCCATGGATCGGGTTTGAGCTGTTTCACACCAAGCGACATTTTACGCTCGTCGCGGTCGAGTGTGAGAATAACGGCTTCCACCTCTTCTCCTACAGTCATAAAGTCTTGTGCACTGTGAAGGTGTTGTGTCCAGCTCATTTCCGATACGTGAATCAATCCTTCCACGCCGGGAGCTATTTCTACGAATGCACCGTAATCGGCCATAACAACAACTTTACCTTTGACTATATCGCCTACTTTCAACGATTCGCTCAAGGCATCCCATGGATGTGGAGTCAACTGTTTTAGGCCAAGGGCTATACGTTTTTTCTCATTATCGAAATCGAGAATTACCACGTTTATCTTGTCGTCCAGTTTAACCACCTCCTCTGGGTGTTGAATACGTCCCCAAGAGAGGTCAGTGATGTGAACAAGGCCGTCAACACCGCCAAGGTCGACAAACACACCGTAGGAGGTGATGTTTTTAACCACACCTTCAAGTACCTGTCCTTTTTCGAGCTTGGAAATAATCTCTTTCTTCTGCTGTTCCAGCTCTTCTTCGATGAGGGCTTTGTGTGAAACCACCACGTTCTTGTATTCAGGGTTGATTTTCACAACCTTGAATTCCATGGTTTTATCTACAAACATATCGTAATCGCGGATAGGCTTCACGTCTATCTGTGATCCCGGGAGGAATGCTTCAATACCGAATACATCCACAATCATACCACCTTTAGTGCGGCATTTGATGTATCCCTTGATGATCTCATTATTTTCGAGCGCAGCATTTACACGGTCCCAAGAGCGTGATGCACGTGCTTTTTTGTGAGAAAGGAGCAATTGTCCTTTTTTATCTTCCTGGCTTTCGATGTACACTTCTACTTCGTCGCCAATTTTCAGTTCGGGGTTGTAGCGGAATTCATTCATTGATACAACGCCATCGGATTTATAGCCGATGTTTACAACCACTTCGCGTTTGTTCATGGAGGTTACAATACCTGTTACCACCTCTTTGTCACTGATTTTACTCAGTGTACTATCGTAGCTTTCGGTAAGTTTTTCCCTGTTCTCCTTACTATAAGGATCTCCTTCGGCATAGGCATCCCAGTCGAATTCTTCTATGGGGGCCACATTTTTTAGGTTTTCAGTCATTTGTTGTGAATAATAATTTTAAATTAAAAAGTGAGACATTATATTGTTCAATAAATTTATACTATTTATTTCAGACTTTTATTTCAGCATTCGCACCCAATCAAAACCCGGACAAGTTCTTTGGGGTTTTGCTTGCCATATAGAGGCTTCAGATGATTCAGCTTAACGAGAAGTTCAAAAAAAGTGGTGCAAAGGTAATTGGTTTTTTATTAATAACCAACTCTTTGCACCATAATTTTTTTAGTGAATAAAGAGAAATATTCTCTTGGTCTTATTGAGGCAGGCTGTTTTTTATTGTCTCGGAATTTGAGTAGTGCCTGCGATGTTGTTTTTGAGGATATTATAGAAGCAATCCTTTCTGAACATCCTGACGTGTGCCTTTTCCGGCAATCTGTTCCACCAGGCTCAAAGCGAAATCGAAAACGAGTCCCGGCCCCTTGGCTGTAGTTATGTTCCCGTCTGTCACTACCTTCTCACCTGTAACATGCGCACCCTTTAACTCAGTTTCAAAACCCGGATAACAGGTAGCGCGTTTGCCATTAAGCAAACCCAGCCCACCCAAAACCATTGGAGCGGCGCATATGGCTGCAATAGGTTTTCCCTGCGAATTGAATTCAACCAGCAGTTTTTTTAAACCATCGTGTTCGTTTAGATGTTTTGCCCCGGGCATTCCACCGGGCAGCAACAACATCTGCACATCTGAAAAGTCCGATTTACTGAATGTTATGTCGGCGGTAACAGTAATTTTGTGTGCTCCGGTTACTTCTCTATCATCCGAAATGGAGACTGTCTCAACCGGTATCCATGCTCTTCGCAAAATATCAGCGGTAGCAAGCGCTTCAATTTCTTCAAATCCGTTAGCTAAAAACAGGGCTACTTTCTTCATACTATCAGTTTTTTTACTTTAGTTTAAATTGATATGTTATAGTTCCCTTCTGGTTGTTGGCAGAATTAATCGCGTTGAATTTGGTACTTTTTGCAGCGCGTAAAGCTTCGTTTCGGAGTGTGGCGTTATCGGCTGTGGTACCGCGCCCAATCACAGCATCAATCACATTACCGGAAGGGTCCACAATTATATTAACAACCACCGTGCCATAATCGTTCACATTATATCGAGGTTGTGCGAGTCCCCCGCTTCCCAGGCTGCGCCCACCCAGATTATAAGAACCTATTCCCCCGGTACCGGTGGGTGATCCCTGTGAAGCATTCCCGGTAGAGACACCTTGTGTGCCGCTGCCTTCAGTGTTTCCGCGACTTCCGGAGCCCTCTCCAAAAAGGCCTGAGATCTGTTGATTGATCTCTCTTTTCCTGGCCTCCTCTTCACGTTGCCTGCGCTCAGCTTCTTCACGGACTCTGCGTTCTTCTGCCAGTTGTGCCTGGCGACGTTCTTCTTCGCGTTTGGCCTCCACATCTATAGTGGGCTCAGTCGTTTGTGTTATAAGCTGCTCCCTGGGAGAATATTCAGGGACAACAGGAGTTTGTACTGGTGTTGGTACCACTTCGGACATTAGTGGTTCTACAGAACCAAAAGCATTCTCTGCAGTACCGAACATCACGGGTATCCCTTCCAGTTCATCTGGTGGTGATGCAAGTGTGAAGTATGAATACAAAAGGATTAACAGAAGCAATATGGCAAAGATTATTGCTCCTGCTATCCCTGCTGTTTTTTCTTTTGTAAACTGCATCATTATTATTATGTTGTGATATGATTTGAGCCAATAGAGCCTGAAAGGTTTAATTTGGCCTGGTCATCAGCACCATTTTAAACTGGTTACGATTGGCGATATCAAGAATTCTTACAATCTCACGATAGGGAACACTCTCATCGGCATAAAGAGCCACAAAAATATTTGGATCGGCCGTGTAAACCGATTGCAGAAAAGGCGTGATCGCTTCGAAAGGCACTTGTCGCTCCTTTTCATTTGCATTGGCTACATAGTAATTCATATCCTTGTCTATGGTAACCCTTGTTATGGGTTTTGCCTGAGCCTGTTGCTGCGATCTTGGCAATAATACCTGTATAGCGTTTGGCACTACAATGGTAGATGTGATCATGAAAAAAATAAGGAGCAGAAATATCACATCTGTCATAGATGCCAGACTGAAGTTAGATTCTATTTTAAAACGCTGTTTTAATGCCATTTTTTTGTGTTTTTTGAAGTCTGTAATCAAAAAAATCAGAGTTTTGTCATCAGAAGTCAGTTACCGTAATCCTGAAGCAAAAGATCAGAAATCAGTGGCCGTAAGTCAGTATTAATTAGCCAGTCTGTAATTCATCAGATGGTAAATTCAGCCTCCTGATACTGCTAAATAACCGGTTCGTTTAAGATATCCATAAACTCCATAATTCTCATTTCAAGCCTGTTCACTATCCCTTTTATACGTGTTGCCAGGTAGTTGTAAGCAAACAGTGCAATAATGCCGACTATCAAACCTCCCACCGTTGTCACCAGAGCTTCATAAATACCTGTTGAGAGGATAGTCACATCAACGTTGGCGCCTGCACTTGCCATACTCATAAAGGCTTTTACCATACCGGTAACTGTCCCAAGAAAACCTATCATAGGCGCACCCGAAGCGGAAGTAGCCAGTACGGGAAGCCCTTTTTCCAGTTTCGATATTTCTATGTTTCCCTGGTTTTCTATGGTGGTCATCACATCTGCAGTAGGCCTCCCCAACCTTGTGATACCTTTCTCTACCATACGGGCCGAAGGTGTGTCTGTATTGCGGCAAAGAGTAATAGCAGCATCTATTTTCCCGTCGTGAATATAATCTTTAATGCGGTTCATAAAAGAGTTATCCTCTTTACTAGCCTTATTTATGACCAGTGTCCTTTCAATAAGCACGTAAATTGTCATCAATAGCAGTATAAACAATACAATCATCAACCATCCGCCCTTCATTGTTAAATCGAACGCGTTCATTGTTATCGCTTCTGTTTCAGCTGTTATTGCCGGTTGTAGGTTGTTGAACAATGTATCTGCAGTATCTGCAGGAGAGGGTATTTGCAAAAGAATCATGCCAATAATATTCTAAATGATAGTTTTCCTGTTAGTTTATTTTGATAAAGGTAGTTATTTTGGAAATTCAAACATCACTCTGAGGTTCTTTTAAACAATTTTTATACGCTTTTATTGTTTCTTTTAATCCCAGGTAGAGAGCATCACTGATAAGTGAATGTCCTATAGATACTTCTTTTAACCATGGAATGTTTATGTATAGATATTGGAGATTATTCAAATTAAGATCGTGCCCTGCGTTCACTCCAAGGCCCAGGTTCTTTGCCAGCGTGGCAGCTTCAACAAAGGGCGCTACGGCCTTTTCCCTGTCAGCATGATACTTTTCGGCGTAAGGGCCTGTGTACAGTTCTATACGGTCAGTTCCTATTTGCGATGCCATACGAACCATTTCTGGGTTTGCGTCTACGAATATTGAGGTACGTACACCTATTGATTGAAACTCAGCTATAATATCGGTCAGAAATGCCTTATGCGTAATAGTGTCCCATCCGGAGTCGGAAGTGATGGCATCATGGGCATCAGGAACAAGGGTTACCTGTGTGGGCCTGATTTTTCTGATGAGGGAGATAAATTCAGGTGTGGGGTTTCCCTCAATATTGAACTCTGTGGTTACTTTAGCCTGCAGATCAAATACATCGGAGTAACGGATATGACGTTGATCGGGGCGGGGATGAACGGTAATTCCATCCGCACCAAAAAGCTGACAGTCTATAGCCACTTGTACCACGTCAGGAATATTTCCTCCGCGGGCATTCCTTAGAGTGGCTATTTTATTTACATTTACACTAAGTTTTGTCATAAAATTATATTACAAACAATTTGTTATAAAGTGGTGAGGTCTTGCCTAAATTAGATAAAGAAATAATAAAAACTAAACAATGGAGTTTATTTAGACAAAAAATCACCATCTTTGTAAATCAGATACAAAAGTAATACGAAATAACCGTTTTGCGCAATGTCAGTCAAAGAATTTATCAAAAAACAGCTTGAACAGTTCACTTCTCCCCCTACTCCCGAGCAGTTCACCGAACTTTCTGAAACGGAAAATTCGCTTATCATTCTGGAGATTCCGCTGAAAGATTATACTCTCACCGAGATAGCCAGGATTGTGGAGAGCAATAATGCGCATGTGATGGCACTATATGTAATGCCGGTCTCCGGCGGTGCAGTCCTGTTAGTATCGTTAAAGCTTGATGTGGACGATGTTACAATCCTGTTAAGAAGCTTCGAACGATTCAACTACAATGTGGTTTACTATTTCATGCGTGAAGGCGAGGTGACCGATACCCAAAAACAGCGGCTGGCTGAGTTATTGTATTATCTTGAGATGTAAATACTGAGTAACGAAATTGGATTGAGACAGATGAGGTTTGCTTTATTTGGAAGTATGTTCCCCGATAGAACCGCGAAGGCGGAAGAGCAGATATACGGGGTTTGTGATGCTATTAAAAGGCATGGAGGTGAGTTGTATCTGCCAGGAAATTTTTTTCAATCACTACCAGGAAATATTCGTCAGAAAATTGAGCCAATATGTGAACTGGCTGAAAAACTGCCTCAAGTAGATATTGTTGTAAGTGTTGGCGGCGATGGCACGTTTTTGCGAACTGCCGCTACTGTTGGCAATTCAGGAATTCCGGTATTGGGTATTAACACCGGCCGTCTCGGTTTTCTGGCAGCCATAAACTATGCAGATGTAGAGGAGACTTTACAGGAGGTGATGAATGGTACATACAGGGTGGAAGAACGCACACTTTTGAAGTTGACTACTGATGAAACATTTCCACCTGAATTTTTTAACACCCACGCGCTTAACGAGGTTGCTATTCTGAAACAAGACACCGCATCCATGCTCTCTATTCATGCATATATCAATAACGATTACCTGACTTCGTACCAGGCCGATGGCCTTGTGATATCCACTCCTACTGGATCTACTGCCTATTCATTGAGTATTGGCGGCTCAATTTTATCGCCCACAACGCCAAGCATAATTCTATCTGCTATAGCCCCCCACAATCTTACATCTCGTTCACTGGTTGTGGACGACAGCAGCATTATCTCTCTAAAAGTAGAAAGCCGCAGTCATATGTTTCTTGTGTCGGTGGACGGGCAGTCAAGGGTGCTGGACGAGAACATCGCGTTGCAGGTAAGAAAGGGTGACTACACTCTTCGCGTGGTAAAAAGAATAGGACATACCTTCTATGAAACCCTGCGCGACAAATTGATGTGGGGAGCGGATGTTAGAAAGCAGTATTAATCATCATTTGAATCTTCAGTAACCTCTTCCTCAGGTTTTTCCTCCTGGTAAGGCAGATACTTATCGAGCGCCAGGATGAGCAGGTAAAAGAGAGACATAAAGATAAAAATCCCCACAATACCTATTAAGGCAATAAGCAGTGCTGTTTTTACTGTTGGCGTCATAATATTTCTTTTTTAAGCAAGCAATGGAACAAGAGTCAATATAATACCTCCAGCCACAACCGAACCTATCTGCCCTCCCACATTAGCGCTGATTGCCGGCATTAGCAGATAATTGTAGGGGTCTTCTTTTTGCCCCATCTGGTGAATTACACGGGCCGACATGGGAAATGCAGAAATACCGCATGCACCTATCATGGGATTTATCTTGTTGCCTTCCTTACGGAACAGGTTAAGAAACTTAGCGAAGATTACACCCCCGAAGGTATCGAAGACAAACGCGAATAGTCCAAGTGCAATAATAATTAGAGTATCTGTCCTGACAAACCGTTCAGCCGTCATTGTACTGGCAATGGTTATACCAAGCAACAGGGTGACTAGACTCGACAATTCGTTCTGAGCAGAAAGTGATAGTTTGTTCAGTACGCCGCACTCGCGAATCAGATTGCCAAACATCAGGAATCCTATTAGTGCCAGCGACGAAGGAGCAATAATGCCTGCCGTTATGGTTATTACAATAGGGAAAGCTATCAGCGCTTTTTTGGATATCTTCTTATTGCTATGGCTAGCGGTCGACATTCTGATTAGCCGTTCGTTACGTGAAGTAAGCATCCGTATAACAGGCGGCTGAATTATAGGCACAAGCGCCATATATGAGTAAGCAGCTACAGAGATTGGCCCCAGCAGGTTTGGGGCAAATCGTGATGCCACTACTATGGAAGTAGGGCCGTCGGCCGCCCCAATAATCCCGATGGATGCTGCCTCCTTGATGTCGTATCCCAGCAGGGAGGCAAGCAGCATCGTGAGGAAAATGCCAAACTGAGCTGCCGCACCGAACAGCAGCAGTGAAGGGTTCCGGAACAACGGTGAGAAATCGATCATAGCCCCGATAGCAATAAAAATGAGCAACGGAAAAATCTCCGTGGCAATACCTGCATCGAAGAAGACGTTTAGAACGCCCTCAACAGCTTGACCCGTGGCAGGGTCAATCTGAGAGATTGCCGATGACAGGGGGATATTCACCAGTATGGCGCCAAATCCCATCGGAAGCAGTAGCGTCGGTTCATAGTTCTTAACAATGGCAAGCCAGATAAGGATAAGGCCAATAGCTATCATCACCAAATGCTGCCAGGTCATGCCCGCAATAGCAGGTAACAGTTGTTCTAAACCCATAAATTTTTCAATTAAACTTTATTAATACAAGAAACCAAGCAAGATACCTGCAGCTACCGCTGAACCAATCACACCTGCCACATTCGGCCCCATTGCATGCATCAGCAGATAGTTGCTTTGATCGTATTGCAATCCGATAACTTGAGAAATCCTTGCAGAATCGGGCACGGCCGATACTCCGGAATTTCCGATAAGTGGATTGATCTTCTTCTCTTTCGACAAGAAGAGATTCAGGATTTTAACGAATATGATTCCTGCACAGGTGGCAATAATAAATGAAAGTGCACCGATAGCAAACACCTTCAATGACTCAAGGCGCAGGAACGTGGTAGCCTGTGTGGAAGCACCTACAGTCAGTCCCAGCAGAATGGTCACCGTGTCTATCACAGGCCCACGGGCTGTTTCGGCCAGACGGCGGGTTACCCCCGACTCTTTCAGCAGGTTACCGAAAAAAAGCATACCCAGCAAAGGTAAACCCGAGGGAACCAGGAAAGTTGTCAACAGCAGGCCCATGATAGGAAACATTATCTTTTCTGTTTGTGAGACCACTCGAGGAGTTTTCATCTTTATCAGCCGTTCTTTCTTTGTTGTCAGCATCTTCATGAAAGGAGGCTGGATAACCGGGACCAGAGCCATATATGAGTAGGCCGAAATAGCAACTGCTCCCAGGAGGTGCGGGGCAAGCTTTGATGTTGTAAAGATTGCCGTAGGCCCGTCAGCACCGCCTATGATGCCAATAGAAGCTGCTTCGTTGGGTGCAAATCCCCATTTTAAAGCGATTATATATGCACCGAAGATCCCGAACTGGCAGGCAGCTCCGATTAGAATTAGTTTCGGGTTTGATATTAATGACGAGAAGTCTGTCATAGCTCCAATACCCAGGAAGATAAGGGGCGGATACCAGCCTTTTACCACACCCTGGTAGAGAATATTAAATACTGAACCCTCTTCATATATACCCACTTGCAGGTTTGCTGCTTCGTTGAAAGGAATATTTCCGATTAGGATGCCAAATCCTATTGGGATCAGCAGCAGTGGTTCATACTCCTTTTTTACTGCCAGGTAGATAAAAAACAGACCTACAAGGAGCATTATTATATGTACCCTCTCTGCATTTGCAAAACCCGTATAATTCCAGAATGCTTGTAAATTGTCTGTTAATGATAGTAATGTATTCATCTTTTGCCGCCTCTTTTATTCTATTATTACAAGTTCAGCTCCCTCTAAAACCGAATCCCCTTTCTGGACAAGAATTTCAGTCACTTTTCCATTACTGTTTGCCAAGATGTTGTTCTCCATCTTCATCGCTTCAAGTATCATCAGAGTTTGTCCTTTTTTCACGCTATCTCCCACTTTGCAACGTATATCCAAAATAATTCCCGGCAGAGGTGATTGGAGTGTATTTTTTCCAACGGGGGCAGAAGGCCTAGTTACCAGAGGAGTGGTTGTAGATTGTGGAGTGGGGGCAGGGGCCGCTGCAGTGCTGGGGCGCTTAATGCCAGAGAGCGATTTCATTTTGGAAGGGACCATTTCAACGGTGTATGGTGTGCCGTTTACTTCAAGTTCCACAGAGTCGCTATCTGATTTTGTTACCACAACTCTGTAAGGTGTGCCGTTAATTTTATATTTAAATTCTTTCATACGACGTACAATGTTTTTAATTTCTTCTTGACTATCGACTTATCAATATCCTTTATTCTGCTTTTGCTGTTTTACATCTTAAGCCTGCAAGTCTTGATTTATTATTACTGGTTTTGTATTATCTAGGTAATTCTCTCAGCGATTGCCTTTTAGCATTCCATGGTGAGTAGTTCCGTTTCACCCGGTCTATAGTTAGAATTGTAGACTCTATATCGTGCTGATTCTCTTTCAAATCGTAAATAGCAGCAGAAATTGCAGCCAGTACTTCGCCCGACATATGAGACTGACTTCTGGCAGCGGAGAGAGTGCCACTTTTTGCCACATTCTTTTCAGATACTCTTTTGGCTAGATTCCCTGAAAATTTAAAGAAAAAGTAAAGCGCAACCAGTCCGGAAAACACAACAAGCATTGAGGTTATTGTAATCATAATTCCCCATGTGTCGTTTTCCTTAAGGTTAGCAACCTTTGGGTTTTCTTCCAGAATGGCATTGTTGCTGTTAGGCGTTACCCTATTTAAATGTGTAGCAGCAATGTTACCCTTTTCATCATATTTAACTCCGTCCTGTACGTATCCGTAAGTCTGATCGGCAAGCATTCCTGCGGGAATAACAATCTCGTCAAGCAACGTTTTTCCATCGTTATCATACAGCGCGATGTAGTTCTCTTCCGTGGGGTCGAGTGTGAAATTCAAATGGAAGGTTCCGTTGAAAGGTTCATTGTCTGCCCAGAAAAGTCCATGTTGATGTGGAGAAATGCTTGTTCTTATATCTCCCCTTGGGATAGGATATTTTTTCGGATTATTGCGGTCGTTTGTGAGATATCGTCCACCCAGATTTTGCGTCTTTGCCGTATTGTTGTATATCTCGATCCATCCGTTCCTTTGTCCAAAATTATCCATGTAATTGGTCTCGTTCACCACCATCACCTCGTTGATTACCCAGTCAGGATTTTTCTTTTGTTTGGCACATCCCGTGAATAATACAATTGCGATGAAAAGAGCCGAAAATCTTATTGTATTTCTCATATTAATCTTTATTTAAAGTGGCAGGTTGTCGTGCTTCTTAGGCGGATTCTGCAATTTCTTTGTCTGCAGCTGCTGAAGAGCACGGATTACCCGGAAACGGGTGTTGCGCGGTTCTATCACATCGTCGATATATCCATATCGTGCTGCCACATATGGATTGGTAAAGAGGTCGTTATACTCTTTTTTCTTTTCTGCCAGTATAGTTGCCAATTTTTCCGGATCTTTTTCGGCTGCAATCTCTTTACTGTAGAGCACTTCCACAGCACCATCGGCACCCATCACTGCAATTTCAGCGGTAGGCCATGCGTAATTGATGTCGCCACGGAGTTGTTTGCAGCTCATCACTATATGTGCGCCACCGTATGATTTACGTAGTGTTACGGTCACTTTGGGCACGGTAGCTTCTCCGTAGGCATACAACAGTTTGGCACCGTGTGTTATTACGCCGCCGTATTCCTGTCCTGTTCCTGGAAGGAAGCCGGGAACATCCACAAGGGTTACAAGTGGTATATTGAAAGCATCGCAGAAACGAACAAAACGGGCTGCCTTGCGTGAAGCGTTAATATCGAGCACACCCGCAAGGTACTTGGGCTGATTGGCAACAATGCCAACCGATATTCCGTTGAATCGAGCAAAACCTACAATAATGTTTTTGGCATAATCGGCGTGTACCTCAAGGAACTCACCATTGTCGATGATGGCGCCAATTACCTCATACATATCGTATGGTTTATTTGGGCTGTCAGGTATAATATCGTTCAGCCCGTCTTCAAGCCGGTCAATAGGGTCGTCGTTTTGGAGGAGGGGCGCCTCTTCCAGATTGTTTTGAGGAATAAAGCTTAAAAGCTTGCGAATAAGCTTCATTCCGTCTTCTTCCGTTTGTACCTGGAACTGCGATACGCCAGACTTTGCGGAATGCACTGATGCACCTCCAAGCTCCTCCTGTGTAACATCTTCTCCGGTTACAGTCTTTACCACTTTAGGGCCGGTAAGAAACATATATGATGTTCCCTGTGTCATGATAATAAAATCGGTCAACGCGGGAGAATAGACTGCTCCGCCTGCACAGGGACCGAAAATTCCGGATATCTGCGGTATCACTCCCGATGCCAATATGTTGCGCTGGAATATTTCGGAATAGCCAGCCAGAGCATTAATACCTTCCTGAATACGAGCACCGCCCGAGTCGTTGATACCGATTAGAGGTGCCCCCATCTTCATTGCTTGGTCCATCACCTTGCAGATCTTTTGTGCATGCATCTCCGACAATGATCCGCCGGAAACTGTGAAATCCTGTGCAAATACATAAACGAGTCGCCCGTCGATGGACCCGTAACCGGTTACCACTCCGTCACCCAGGAACTTGTTTTTTTCCATTCCGAAGTTGTGTGAACGATGTTCCACGAACATATCGAACTCTTCGAAGCTGCCCTCATCAAGGAGCATTGCGATTCTTTCACGTGCCGTGTATTTTCCTTTAAGGTGTTGCGATTCAATTCTCTTTTCGCCACCTCCTAATCGAGCTTTCTCACGCAGTTGGATAAGCTCCTTTACTTTTTCGAGTTGGTTGCTCATATAAAATGTTCATTAAATTAATTGTTCTGTTCAGTCGCTATGTAATATTCAAGTAAACTTATTTTTTTTGAATCCTGATCTGTATTTGATTTGCCCGCCACGGTAAAGGAGAGGCTTGCTGATACTTTGCCGGCACGGTTTATTGTAAGTTCACGAAACATTATAATCCTGGAGAACTTGACTTCTGCTCATTGCATGCCGTAAATATTTCTGACAAGCTTGCCTCTTGCTATTCAGCTTTATATCCTTGCCCCCCCGGGAAATCTTTTCCATTGCAAGTGAACCGAAACAAATGTTGATATCCAATGTATTATAAATAATAATTTTTGATATTCAGGGTTTTCGGTTCAGGCTTTTATTTGAATTTGAAAGGTTTCGATAGTAAAGTTGGCAGTGTAATCCCGTTTGTGAATTGTTTAACTTCACCTTACGGTTAATTATTCAGGATGCTCACAAAGTTCGGTCAGAACGCTGCCTGTTGACTTGGGATGTAGGAAAGCAATGCTTAGTCCTTCAGCACCTCCGCGTGCCTGCCGGTCTATGAGCCGTACCCCTTTATTCTCCAACTCTTTCAGTGCTTCATTTACATTTTTTGTTGCATAGGCGATATGATGAACCCCTTCACCCCTCTTCTCTATGAATTTAGCAATGGTGCTCTCTTCATCGGTTGGCTCCAGCAGCTCAATCTTGGTCTGTCCCACTTTGAAAAATGCTGTTCTAACTTTTTGATCTTCAACTGTTTCGATATTGTAGCATTTTAATCCCAAAACGTCTTCGTAATAAGGGAGATGCTCTTCAATATTCTTTACTGCTATTCCAATGTGTTCAATGTGTGTAATTTCCATATAATACGAGTATAATTTTTTAGTTTAACTGCAAAAGTACCTCTTTCAATCCTAAAAATAAAAAAAAAGAATATTTCTTTTTTTGATATCAATATGATGAATTATCATCACATGGAGGAGATACGTAACACCTCCAGCATCTCTTCATTTATCTCCCTCTCTTTTTTTATGGCTCGTTTAAACGGAACATATACAATTTCGTTTTCACGTATTCCCATCATCACGTTCCTTTGATTCTCTATTAAAGCCTGTATAGCTGCAATACCCATGCGACTGGCCAGGATTCGATCCTGTGCGGAGGGTGATCCGCCTCGCTGCAGATGCCCGAGAATGGAAACACGTACATCGTATTGTGGATATTCTTTTTTTACTCTTTCTGCCAGTCTGATGGCTCCACCAGTAACTTCGCTCTCGGTAACAAGTACCATACTACTGCTCTTCGATTTACGGAAGCCTTGCTCAATAAGCTCTCCAAGCTGGTCTTTCTCAATACTAATTTCGGGAATGATAGCCGCTTCGGCACCCGATGCTATAGCACTGTTAAGTGCCAGAAAACCGCAGTTTCTTCCCATAACCTCCACAAAAAACAGTCGTTCATGAGAAGTGGCTGTATCCCTGATCTTGTCCATCGACTGCATAATGGTGTTAAGTGCTGTATCGTATCCTATTGTCGTATCCGTACCGTTGAGGTCGTTATCAATTGTCCCGGGAAGTCCTACAATAGGGATATTGTATTCATTGGCAAAAACCCCGGCGCCAGTAAGCGAACCATCGCCACCAATCACTACCAACGCATCAATCCCATGTTTCTGCATGTTTTCATAAGCAACCTTACGTCCTTCAACTGTCAAAAACTCCTGAGACCGGGCTGTTTTCAGCATTGTTCCGCCTTGCTGAATAATGTTACTTACGCTATTGGTCTTGAATTCAACTATTTCATCGGAGATCAGTCCTTTGTATCCCCTGTAGATTCCGTAAACTTTCATGTCGTTGAAAATACCTGCACGCGTCACCGCGCGAATTGCTGCATTCATACCCGGCGCATCTCCACCAGAAGTGAGGACGCCCACGCTTTTTATATTTGAGTCCATAATTGAAATGTTAGTCTTTGAATCTTTGTTGGTTATTTACTAAGATTCCCTTTAAAACAATGAATCGCAAAGATAGATTTTTTTAACGATGCAACAAAAAAAAGCTGCTTAAAAAGCAGCTTTTTCAATGTACATCCGGGGTTTTAGTTTCTTAATGTTTTCAGCGACGGTTTTCATTTGCCACATTGGCGTTGAGGTGGCACCGCAAATGCCTATGCTCATATTGTCTTTTAGTAACGCCGGGTCTATTTCATCTGGTGAATGGATAAGGTAGGAGTTTGGGTTTTTCTTTTTGCACTCAGCGAATAAAACTTTGCCGTTTGAACTTTTCTCTCCGGCAATGAAAAAAATCAGATCGTGGGTTTGTGCAAATTCCTGTATGTTGGGGACACGGTTCGATACCTGTCGGCATATTGTATCATAGAACTCAAAGGTGGCTCCATTCAGCATACGTGATTTGATAATTTCCCCCACCTCCCGATATCCGTCGAGCGGTTTTGTCGTTTGGGAAAACAGGCTGATATCGCGCGAAAAATCTAGTTTGTCAATCTCATCCTTGCTCTCTATAACTATGGCGGAATCGTCTGTCTGCCCCAGTAGGCCATTAACCTCGGCATGCCCTCTCTTGCCATAGATCACTATCTGCGCATTGTTGTTACTGCGCCTGGTGAATTTCTTATTTATTCTTTTCTGTAACCCAAGTACAACCGGGCACGATGCATCAATGATCTCTATATTGTTCTGCTTTGCAATCTCATAGGTGCTGGGTGGCTCTCCATGAGCACGAAGTAGCACACGAACATTTTTCAGCTGTTTAAACTGCTCGTGGTTGATTGTAATCAATCCCATTTTTTCCAGGCGTTCCACCTCAATATTGTTATGAACAATATCTCCCAGGCAATAGAGGGTACCTCCTTTTTGCAATTCCTCTTCTGCTCTGCTGATAGCCTTGGCCACACCAAAGCAACATCCTGAATGGCTGTCAATTTCTATTCTGTTCATTTTCTGTTGTGATTTTGTTAAACATATCCAGAGCCCATTGCAACTGCTCCTCAATGCCGATGTGGGAGTTATCCAGTTCCAGGGCATCACTGGCTTTGCGTAACGGGCTCTCGGCACGTGTGGTGTCACGCTGGTCGCGCTCTTTCACATTTGCCAGCACATCTTCAAACAGAGGCTGGTCACCCCTGGCTTTCATCTCATCATAGCGTCGCTTAGCACGTACTTCCGGCGATGCGGTGAGAAATATTTTGAGTTCTGCATCGGGGAAAACGACCGTTCCTATATCACGTCCATCCATCACTACTCCTTTTTTGTATCCCAGCTCCTTTTGCTGCCGGACCAGCTCCTTCCTCACAAAACCGATTGTACTCACACGGCTTGCGCCGTTGGCCGCTTCCAGCGTTCGAATCTCCTGCTCCACGTTCTCTCCGTTCAGGAAAGTATCCTGTGTTCCCTGATCATTGGGTTTGAAAGATATTTTTATCCCTGATATATGTTCAAGCAAGGCTTCCTCGTTTATCCCCGTCTCTGTAATCCATCCGTTGCGGATAGCATACAGGGCAACAGCGCGATACATGGCGCCGCTGTCGATATATGTGTAACCCAGCTCTTTGGCCAACCCTTTAGCAATCGTACTCTTGCCGCATGACGAGTAACCGTCAACGGCAATATTTATCTTTTTTGCATGCATATTTAATCTGATAGTCCGGCAAATATTCACTTAATATCTAAATAATCAGGCAATTATGCCGTTCACTTTAAAATCCTGTTAAATTTTGATAATCAATTAATTATGATTAGCCCCTTAAAAAACACCGGACCGTTGCAACCGGCAGTCTTCTTTTATTGTTCTTCGCTACAACCTGCAACTGCAATCTTTCCGGACAGACTAAACAATCAGCAAAGGTAGAATGTTTTTTCGAGAAAAATATTTAACATCTACCTGCATAGCCACATAATTGGCATAAAAAGATGAATACCCCTGTTGTTCCCATTGTGATTATTTTGCATTTTTAAAACCACTTAATTGGCATTAAAGTCTGGATACCTGCCCAGGCCTGTACAGAAAGCTTGATCAACAATCCTTTTTTTGCAATATCACCTTATCCAATACGAGTACAAGCTTGTACAAAAAGCTTGATCAACAACCCTGTAAGTTGTATCAACGGGCTTACTGTACAGCTGATGCAGTTTTAATACGGTTATCTCAATACCTGCAGATATTTATCAATGTATAATTGTTTCTCTTTCGACTTGTATTGCTGGATATAGCGCGGATGATCAAGGACGGTTATCCTGTCAAAAAGTTTCTCCTCTCTGTTTAACCTTTCAATGAAGTTGCCGTTTTTCTTCCCCAGAATATATACTTCGGAGGTGTCCAGCCCCATGTTGATATGCTTTCTCATAGATGTGACCATAAAATTTTTTACCATCTTGAAAAGATTTTCATCATCATAGTAGTTGGCGTTTATCCACCTGCCGTCTTTGGTTTTGCGGATAATTGCCAACGGAAATGGCGAGTTGATATAGTAATGACTGTAGAAATCAACTGCACCGCCGTATGCATCAATCATATCGTAAAAAAACACTGAAGAGACCTCATGAGTGTGGGCTGAATGCATCGTTATCCCGCAAACACTCTCCAGTCGCTTCGTATCAGTGAACGGAACTCCTGTCACACCTGCACCGTGGCGGCTTGGATTGATACCGACAATAAATTTTCTGGAGTTCATGTCGTTATAATATTTGCGATAGAATCTCTCCATGACCGGTAATGTTTCGGTATTTTCTAGAAAAGGGTTCAATACCTGAAACTCCTCGGGCAAACCATCGGAATAGTGTAACTCCCTGTTGAAAGTAATAATTTTATCGGCTAGGTTTTCTGTCATGTTGTAACAATACTTTTCTAAACAGCATGTTGTAATAGATAAGTGGCTATTAGTATCCTCAAATTTTTTATTTTCGTGATATTCTTCGGCATCCCGTCCTGATATTGGAATATCTGTCTTTGCCAACAGTAAGGATATGCTGCTTAATAAGTTTTCGTCAATTACTCTTCAAGAAAGTTGGGATACATATATTCCTTTGCCGGTACAAATGTCTCTTTGATGCATTGTGGGGAAACCCATCGCAGGAGGTTGAAAACCGACCCGGCTTTGTCGTTGGTGCCCGATCCACGGCCGCCACCGAACGGTTGCTGATCAACCACGGCACCGGTTGGCTTATCGTTGATATAGAAATTTCCGGCTGTGTGAGTCAGGCGGGTAGTCATCTTTTCAATATTGGCCCTGTCTGCAGAGAATATTGCACCCGTAAGAGCATAGTCTGTAGTTGTATCAAGAATATCTAAAGTCTTATCAAGGTCTGCCGGATCATACAGATATACTGAAAGTATGGGGCCGAAAAGCTCCTCTCTCATCGTGATATAGTCGGGGTTTTTAGCCAGAATCACAGTCGGACAGATGAAATAACCTTTCGATTTGTCATAGCTGCCACCGCATATTATCTCGGCATCTGGAGAAGATTTGGCATCATCGATAACTTTCGCAAGCTTATCGAACGACTCTTCATCAATTACCGCATTCACAAAATTACTGAAATCTTCCACCACTCCGGTTTTCATTCCGGCAAGATTGCTGCAGATGTATTTCTTAACATCTTCCCATAATGTAGTGGGAATATATGCGCGAGATGCGGCAGAACATTTCTGTCCCTGGTACTCGAATGCACCACGGGTAAGGGCCGTAGCGACCTGTATGGCATCGGCGGTCTCGTCGGCAAAAACATAGTCCTTTCCGCCTGTTTCACCCACTATGCGCGGGTAGGATCTGTATTTATCCATATTCCCTGCAATGGTTTTCCACATACTGTTGAATACAGCAGTAGATCCTGTAAAGTGCAATCCGGCAAAGTCGCGATGGTTAAATATCACATCTGCTGCATCTCTTCCGTCTGCATATACCAGGTTTATTACACCACCGGGTAATCCTGCTTCCTGCAAGACCTTCATAATTAGATGTGCAGAGAAGACAGCTGTCTTTGATGGTTTCCAGACTACAGTGTTGCCCATCAGTGCGGGAGCACCAGGCAGGTTGCCTGCAATGGAGGTGAAATTGAAAGGGGTAAGTGCGAAAATAAACCCTTCCAGTGGCCGCCATACCATCCGGTTCCATATACCCGGTGAAGAACTGGGCTGCATGGAGTATATCTCATACATGTTTTTCACGTTAAAACGGTAGAAGTCTACCAGTTCACAAACAGCATCTATCTCAGATTGAAACGCGTTCTTAGATTGCCCGATCATGGTGACGGCATTGAACTCGGCACGATATGGACCTGCGATCAATTCGGCGGCCTTCAGGAAAATAGCTGCGCGGCTCTCCCACTGCATTGCTTCCCACGCCGGCTTGGCTTTCAATGCCTCATCGATAGCTATCTGTACATGTTTCTTGTCGCCCTGGTGGTAGTGCCCCAGCAGGTGCCGGTGGTTGTGCGGAGGGCGAATATCTTTCAGCTTGCCGGTGCGGACCTCTTTTCCGCCGATGATCATGGGAAGGTCGAGTCCCCCCTTGTTGAGTTCGACCAATTTCTGTTTAAGTATAATTCTTTCTGGCGTTCCCGGGGCATAGCTCCTCACAGGTTCATTTTTTACTTCCGGTAATTGATAGACTCCTTTAGGCATAAATAATTAGTTTAGTTAGGTTATTACTTTATTGGGATAGTACAAACATACCAAAAAAAGTTATATTATGGCACTTTGAGGAGTAGTTTTATGATGAAAATTTTCAATCATACTACATCTGATTCATTTTTTTTATATATTTGTAACACCTTAATACTTTTATAAAAACGCATGTATTCAGAAAACATTACTTTTACCAATTTCGAAAATTCAGAGATCGCTTTTCGTGGCCAATCCAACAACAGCCTGAGGCAGTCATGCCTGCTGTTTAAAGTTATGAACAACCGCACACTGGTAAAAACCGGCAAATATCTTGTGAATTTTGCATTTGCTATTCATTTCCCTGTAGAAGGTATTCTTCGCAAAACTATTTACAAACATTTTGTTGGAGGAACATCAATCGATGATTGCGTGAAGACCATTGAGAAACTCGCATCCCGGAATGTGGGTACTATTCTGGATTTCGCTGTTGAAGGAGAGGAGCGTGAAGATCTGTTTGATGCCACCTGTGATGAAATCATCCGTACAGTTGAGATTGCGCACAAGAACAGTAATGTGCCGTTTAGTGCTTTCAAGATTACCGGGATAGCTCGCTTCGATTTACTAGCGAAGGTCAGTGAGAATCATTCCATAACAGATGAAGAGAGAGATGAATTCAGACGTGTAGAAGAGAGGGTGGATTCAATTTTCAGACGTGGTTGCGAACTGGGAGTCCCCATTCTTATCGATGCCGAAGAGACGTGGATACAACCCGTGCTTGATGATATTGTAATGAAGATGATGGTGAAATATAACAAAGATAAAGCCATTGTTCAGAATACCTATCAGATGTACCGCCACGATAGTATGGAGCGAATTAAACAGCACCACCGTCAAGCTCTGGAAAAGGGTTTTAAGTTCGGACTTAAAATTGTACGTGGGGCATATATGGAAAAAGAGAGGGAGAGAGCTTTGGTGAAGGGTTACCCATCGCCTATTCAGCCCGATAAGCCGGCAACAGATCACGACTTTGATGCCATCATCCGTTACTTTATGGATCATCTTGATACAATCGATTTTATGGTTGCAACCCACAATGAAGAGAGCTCGCTTCTGCTGGCGCGGTTGATTGATGAATACAAGTTGCCAAGAAATCATCAGGGAATCTATTTTTCACAATTGTATGGTATGAGTGACCATATAACATTTAATCTTGCCGAACAGGGGTACAATGTTGTGAAATATGTACCTTACGGAGAGGTTAAAACCATGATGCCCTATCTGTTTCGCCGTGCTGAGGAGAATTCTTCGGTTAAAGGACAGTCGAGCCGCGAACTGAAGCTCATTCAGAGAGAAGTAAGAAGAAGAAAGAAGAAGTAAGTGGGGTTTTCGCCAAGGCCGATCCTGGGTTTCAGCGAGGCTCGGCAACATGTTTGGCATCAGGCTTGCCGAAAGAGATGCAATTAAGTCAAACCTTTGGCAAAATGATTATCCCCTGCTGATTCATTCGTTTATCCCGATTAGATACTGCTGCAGTTAAATTGAGGGTGATATCATATTTCGATACCACCCTCAAAAAATTCATTGAAACAAGTTTTTATTCAACCTTGTCTATTTTACCTCCCACACATTGGGAGTATTGAGAAGAAACTCTGTGAAAGTTTTTTTCGGCATTTTCTTCTGCACCTCTGCTATCTGTTTTTCGTAATCATTTTCGTATGAAGGCTCGTCCACATTGCGTATTACTCCCAGCGCAACAGGCAGCCCGTTTGCAGTGTCCATAAGTGCCAACTTCATATGCAAGGAATTATCCACAGTTGTTGAATCGTGCACCAGCACATCATCAATTGTGTATCCATCTTCGCCAATAGTCACTGCCTTAAGGTCCCAGCCATCCAATACTATTCCCCTGTTCTCATCCTTGCCGAAGATCATCTTTTCACCATGTTTCAGTAAAACCGTATTATCGGCTTTCCAGCTACGGTCGCTAATTTTATTGTGTATGCCGTTGTTAAAGATAACACAGTTCTGTAGTATTTCAATTACCGATGTACCTTTGTGGCGGGCGGCATCTACCATAGCATCTACCTGGTTCTTCATATCCACGTCTAACGCTCTGGCAAAGAATGTTCCTCTTGCACCAAAAGTTAGTTCTGCCGGGCGGAAAGGATCCTCCACTGTTCCGTAAGGTGACGATTTTGAGACGAATCCCCTGTCCGATGTGGGTGAGTACTGCCCCTTGGTAAGTCCGTAAATTTTATTGTTGAACAGTAGGATATTGATGTCCACATTGCGGCGAACAGCATGTATGAAATGGTTACCTCCGATAGCAAGTGAGTCTCCATCGCCTGTGGCAACCCACACACTCAGTTTTGGGTTTGCCACCTTTACTCCCGTGGCTATGGCAGTTGCCCGGCCGTGGATACTGTGGAATCCGTATGTGTTCATATAATAGGGCAGGCGCGAAGAGCATCCTATACCTGAGATGACAGCTGTCTCGTGCGGTTCAATATTCAACTCTGCCATTGCTTTGTGAAGGCAATTCAGGATGGCATAGTCACCACAACCTGGACACCATCGTACGGCGTTTTCACTTTTATAGTCTTTTGGAAGATGTTTCTGATATTTTATTTCCGTAGCTTCCATACTTATTTTTCCTCCATTATTTTTGTAAATTCTTTCACCAGTTCACTCACTTTAAAAGGCTGGCCTTCCACACGGTTGAACCTGTGAATGTTTTTAAGATCCTGAAACTTACCACTCAGGTAAGCGGCAAACTGTCCGTTGTTTTGTTCTGCCACAATCACCTTCTTGTATTTTTTCAATAAATCGTATGTGTTTCGTGGAAGCGGAGAGATATGTTTGAATTGGGTGAATGCAATTTTTTTCCCATTATCTCTGATGCGTAAAGAGGCTTCCAGCAGATGACCATATGTCCCTCCCCATCCCACTATCAAAGTGTCGGCATTTTCATCCCCCATAACCTTCTGGTCGGGTATAAAATCAGCTATCTTTTCTATTTTGTTCCTGCGTATATTTACCATAATCTGGTGATTGTCAGGATTAGTTGAAATGACGCCTGTAAACTGATCTTTTTCCAAGCCACCTATGCGATGCATATACTTTGGGGTACCTGGTACGCCCCAGTATCTTACGAGCGTCTTTTCGTTTCTTAGAAATGGCCTCCATTCCCCCGGATCTCCATTGAAATGGTTTTGCACATAGGGTGGCTTTATATCAGGATATTCATTTAAATCGGGGATTTTCCATGCCGAAGCACCGTTTGCAATATAACCGTCAGTAAGCAAGATGACCGGTGTCATGTGCTCAAGTGCTATTTTTGAAGCCTCAAAGGCAGAGTCGAAGCAGTCCGTCGGTGATTTAGCCGCCATAACAACAAGCGGGCTCTCGCCATTGCGCCCATACAAAGCCTGATTGAGGTCGGTCTGTTCACTTTTGGTAGGCAATCCCGTAGAAGGGCCGCCTCGCTGTACATCTATTAACACCAGTGGAAGTTCAGCCATCACCGCCAGCCCCAGTCCCTCACTCTTCAGCGATAATCCCGGTCCCGAGGTAGATGTAGCTGCCAGGCACCCCGCAAAACTGGCACCAATAGCTGATGTTATTCCGGCGATCTCATCTTCCATCTGCAGTGCTTTTACTCCGAAGTCTTTTCTTTTTGAGAGCTCATGCAAAATATCGGTAGCAGGTGTAATAGGGTAGGAACCGAGAAAGAGCTGGACACCCGCTTTTTCGGCAGCAGCTATCAATCCGTATGCGGTAGCTGTATTCCCGTTTATATCGGTATATAAACCCTTGTTCCCTTCAACAGGTTCTATTCTGTAAGTCGATGCTGTCAGATGTATGTTGTGCCCATAGTTGTACCCGTCGGTAAGCGCTTTAATGTTTGCCTCCACCAGTTTCGGTTTCTTTGAAAATTTCTGCTCCAGCAGCCTGTCTGCAATCTCCAGAGGCCGGTTAAAGAGCCAGCATACCACTCCCAGGGCAAACATGTTTTTGCTGCGAAGCATATCTTTGTTGTCCAGCCCTGAATCTTCCAGCGATGCTTTTGTAAGAGATGTGATTCCTACTCCAATAGGTTGCACATGGCTCAGATTAAGTTCTGCAAAAGGATCTGAAGTTTTGAACAGAGCTTTGTCGAGATCTTTTTTCTGAAATGAATCTGTGTCATAAAGTACAATAGATCCTTTTTTCAGAAACTGTGAGTTTACTTTCAGCGCCGCTGGGTTCATTGCAACTAAAACATCTGTTTTGTCCCCTGAATTATACACGTCTTTGGCCCCGATACGCACCTGAAATCCGGATACACCGTGCAGTGATCCTTGCGGCGCACGGATTTCAGCCGGATAATCTGGGAATGTTGCTATTTCATTTCCAAAGATAGCTGATAGCGTAGAGAATAACGTCCCCGAAAGCTGCATTCCGTCACCGGAATCGCCTGAGAAACGTATGGTTACCTGTTTAATGTCGGTTACGACCGAATTTTTTGGCATAATTCTTATTATGTGGTTATTTGAAAAGTTTATAATATTGCAATCAACTCTTGGTTCAGCAAAGCAGCCTATGACTGTTGTAGTTATTTTATTGAGTGATTATCAAGAGTATGTGCTAAAAAACGCTATTGTCCACCTCAAATGAGGCGGTTGAAAAATTTAAATTTAATAATCTGAGAATAATCATTTAAAAACAGATGCAAAGTAATAAAAGAGTTGTTTAAAAAGCAAATTTAATTTATTTTCTTTCAATACTTGCACCCAGCGCATTCAGTCGTGTATCGATATGCTGATAGCCGCGGTCGATCTGGTCAATATTGTGTATTGTGCTTGTTCCTTTGGCGCTCATGGCTGCGATAAGCAGTGAGATTCCCGCGCGTATGTCTGGCGATGTCATTGTCATGCCCCGTAGCCTGAAACGGCTGCCCAGCCCTATAACCGTTGCCCGGTGCGGGTCACACAGAATAATCTGTGCTCCCATATCTATCAGTTTATCTACAAAGAAGAGCCTGCTTTCAAACATTTTCTGATGAATAAGCACACACCCCTCAGCTTTGGTCGCAACCACAAGTATTATGCTTAGCAGGTCGGGTGTGAGTCCTGGCCATGGTGCATCGGCAATGGTGAGAATGGATCCGTCGATAAACGACTCAATAGTGTATCCTTCTTGTTGTGGTATATAAAGATCGTTTCCCCTCTGTTCAACGGTAATGCCAAGACGGCGAAAGCTTTCTGGTATAATGCCCAGGTTTGCTTCTGATGTATCTTTGATTGTGATTTCGGAGGCGGTCATGGCAGCCATGCCGATGAAGCTTCCAATTTCTATCATGTCGGGAAGCAGACGGTGGCGGCAACCCGAAAGTCCCGTTACCCCCTTAACCGTTAACCTGTTTGAACCGATACCTTCAATTTTTGCACCCATACGTACAAGCATATGGCTCAGCTGCTCCACATATGGCTCGCAGGCGGCGTTGTAGATGATAGTTTCTCCCTCGGCAAAAACGGCAGCCATCAACAGATTTGCTGTTCCTGTGACTGATGCCTCGTCGAGCAGAATGTATTGTCCCGTAAGTTTTTCGGCGGTTAGGCTGAAAAGCTGTTCTTTTTCATCTATAACAAGCTCCGCGCCCAGCTTCATGATGCCGTTGAGATGGGTATCAAGCCTTCGCCTGCCTATCTTGTCGCCCCCGGGCTTTGGTATGACAGCGCGTCCAAACCTCGCCAACAGCGGGCCAATTAACATGATGGAGCCGCGGAGTGCAGCCGATTTAAGCATAAAGTCCTTTGTTCGTGTATATGCCAGATTAATATTGCAGGCTTGGAAGGAAAAAGTATCCAGGCTAATTTTTTTAACCTCCACTCCCATATCTTCAAGCAGTGAGATAAGGTTCTTTACATCCAGTATATCCGGAATATTTTCAATAATTACCTCTTCCCGTGTCAGCAATGTGGCACATATTACCTGCAGGGCCTCATTCTTGGCTCCTTGTGGTATAATCTCTCCTTTCAGGCTTCGTCCGCCTTCAATAACAAATGATGACATATATCTTTTTTACTGTTTTAAATCAGAATATTAAAAAATCCACACTTCCGGCTCCAGATTCACGCCAAACTGTTTCAAAACTTCCTCCCGGACTTCATTCATAAAATTCACAATATCCTGCCCATTATCGGTACCGTAATTAACTATTACAAGTGGATGATGTTCATATGTGCCCACCATCCCTTGTCGTTTGCCTTTGTAACCGGCCTTATCGATCAGAAAAGCCGCCGATGTCTTAAACTCTGTATCTCCTGCTTTATAAACAGGGGCATCAGCCAGTTTGTGTTGCAGGTGCTCTTTTTCTTCCTTGGTAAGGATTGGGTTTTTGAAGAAGCTGCCTGCGTTGGGGAGAACATTGTGATCCGGTAGTTTTCGTGTTCTGATACGGATTATTGCTTCACGTACCTGCAAGAGTGTTGGAGTGGCCACATTTTCAAGTTCGCGCCCCAGGTCAATATATTTCTCTTTATATGAAAACGATTTACTCAGCCTGAAAATTACAGAAGTTATTGCGAAGCGATGCTCCCGCTTAAATATGCTGTCGCGGTAAGCAAATTCACACTCTTCGTTTGTGAAAACTCTATACTCACCGGAACATAGGTCAACAGCCTTCACCTGAATGATTGTTTCACCTATTTCAGTTCCGTAGGCTCCGATATTCTGCACAGGCCCTGCACCTACTGTGCCAGGGATCATCGAGAGGTTTTCCAGGCCCGCATATCCGGCTGTGACACAATATTCCACGAATTTGTCCCATTCTATGGCGGCGCCGGCCTCAATTTCAATATTATCATCCGATTCCGACAGCATACGAATATACTGCATGCCCGGCCTAATGATGAGGCCATCGAAATCCTTCGTGAAAAACATATTAAAGCCTGCTCCCATAACCAGCTTCTGTTGGTCTCGACAGCTTTTTATTATCTCAGACAGCTCCTCTGTTGTTTGAGGTTCGCAATACAATTTAGCAACTGCTTTCGTACGGAATGAGTTGTATGGTTGAAGTTGTACGTTATGTTGAATAAGCATTTTCAAATATTAATTTTCTTCCCGGGGTTTATCGTTTGAATTTACTTTCCGGGTATTATATAATTCATAGGTCTTTAACTGCAATTAATTTTTGCAAGCCGCAACTTAAATGCCATGTGCCTGATCATATTTTATCCTCTGTAAATAAGGAAAACAGCCGGCTTTTTATGCATATCAGGCAGCTTTCCCTTCCATGCTTTCACATTTCTTGTAACTATAAACTCATCTTCACACGAAATATTTATTGCGATGCAGAGTCTGGTCTTTGGTTTGCAATGCTGCAGAATATCCTCAGCCATTTTTTGATTCCGGTATGGTGTCTCTATAAAAAGTTGTGTCTGATCTTCCGAGTAAGCTCTTGCCTCTAATTGTTTCAGCTGTTTTATACGTTCTGATGCATCGATAGGCAAGTAGCCGTGAAATGCAAAACTCTGTCCGTTGAATCCTGACGCCATTATCGCCATAAGAATAGATGAGGGGCCTACTAAGGGAATCACCCGGTATCCTTCCTGCTGGGCAATAGCCACAACATCGGCACCCGGATCTGCCACGGCGGGACATCCTGCTTCGGAAATTACACCTATGCTCTCTCCCGATTTCATTGGCGACAGATATCCTGACAGCAGCCTTTTGTCGGTATGCTTGTTGAGTTCATAAAAGGCCAGAGAATCCACATCGATACCGGGATCGCATTTTTTCAAAAAACGCCTTGCAGAGCGAACATTCTCCACTATAAAGTATTTCAGTTGCGATACCACATAAATGTTATACTCGGGTATCACCTTTTCAACAGCGGTGTCGCCAAGTAAAACAGGAATTAAATAAAGGGCTGGATTTCTCATCTCAATTTCGAAGCTTTTGAATACAAAAATAGTCAAAATAGGGCAAAGCAAGCCTTTTTTTCAGAGATATCGGAAATGATCACCTGAATGTTAAGCTCAAGTGGGTTAAATTGGTTACTTTTGTTGTTTTATAACACTTACTTTTATGACAGCAAATTCTGCAAAACACCCCAAAGGACTTTATTTTGTATTCTCCATCTCCATTGCCGAACGTTTCGGATACTACGGCATGCGCGCACTTTTTGTTCTCTACATGATTAAAGCCCTCATGATAGATAAGGAACTCTCTTCTCTTATATACGGGAATTATACCGGGCTAGTATATCTTACTCCGCTGATAGGTGGGTATGTTGCTGATAAGTACTGGGGGATGAGGCGATCGGTTTTACTGGGTACGGTGCTGATGGTTATCGGTCAGCTATTTATGTTTTTCAGTGCGCTTTATTTTCAACATCCGGAAGCTGCAAAATTGCTGATGTATACAGGCCTTGGTGCGTTGATATTTGGCAACGGCTTTTTCAAACCAAATGTTTCAACATTTGTAGGGCAGCTATATGAGCCCGGTGACAGGCGCCTCGATTCAGCCTATACCATTTTTTACATGGGAGTTAATCTGGGTGCGTTTGCAGCTCCTCTCATTTGTGGATTTTTGGGTGACACGGGTAATCCAGCCGATTTTAAATGGGGCTTTCTTGTTGCAGCCCTTGTCTCTGTCATATGTCTAATCCTGTTTGTTGCCCGAAAAGATAAATATTTGGTTGATCCCCATGGAAATTCCATAGGTGTTGAACCTGCTGCAATGAAGAAATCGGAAAAAACAGGTGCAGCTACTATTGTAAAATACACCTTCAAAGAGATCGCATTATGGTTTTTGGGTACGATTGCTCTGTTTGCAGGTTTTATGTATCTGTTCAATAATGATTTTATAGGTGCTTTGATATACACTGCCACTATAATTGTGCCGGCTTTTGTTATCTCTGACAAGTCGCTGACCAAGATTGAGCGTCACCGTATCTGGGTAATATATATCATCGCTTTTTTCGTGATTTTCTTCTGGTCTGCATTTGAGCAGGCAGGGATCTCATTAACCTATTTCGCTGCTGAACAGACTAATCGTGAAATTCTTGGATGGACAATGCCCACAAGTTGGTTTCAATCGTTTAATGCTGTCTTCGTTATTCTGCTGGCGCCTATCTTCGCACGCTTGTGGCTCTCACTTGGAGCAAAAAACATAGAGCCGTCCTCGCCGGTGAAACAGGCTGTGGGACTGTTGCTTCTCTCTCTGGGATATCTCCTTATTGCCTTTGGCGTGCAGGGTGTGGAGCCGGGTGTGAAGGTGAGTATTCTTTGGCTTACCGGGTTATATTTCATTCACACAATGGGAGAGCTCTGCCTCTCTCCCATTGGTCTTTCCATGGTAAACAAGCTGTCCCCAGTACGTTTTGCATCACTTTTGATGGGGGTCTGGTATCTCTCAATGGCGACAGCCAATAAGCTGGCAGGCGCATTAAGTTCACTTTATCCCGAGGAGGGAAAGGTGAAATCGCTTCTCGGGATTGAGATTTCCACCCTCTTCGATTTTTTTATGGTGTTTGTAGTGATGGCCGCAGTTGCTTCTTTTATCCTGCTCCTTTTGTCCAGGCAATTAAATAAACTGATGCATGGCGTACGGTAGTTTAAATATGCTCATTTGCCTGCGGTAGACGCAATAATGCCTCTGAAATAGCCGATTGATTCTGCAATACCCAGAAAAGGATCTTTCATATTACGTTCATGCTCAAGGCTGCATACTCCTGTGTATCCCATTTTGCGTAGCATCTTCACAAAAGCCGGGAAGTCGATGATGCCTCGTCCTACCTCAACTGAATAACCGGCTTTGGAAGCTCCTGTAACATCTTTGATATGGATATCGAACACACGTGAGTGGTATTTCTTCAGGTCTTTTACAGGATCTTTTCCATTTCGTGTGTCATGCCCCACATCCAAGCACATGCCGATACGCTGATCCAGATTCTTTACATTTTCCCAAACATCATCGGCATCAGGATACAAAGGCATGTCCGGGCCATGCAGATGAATAGCATAGCGCATATCATACTCTTTCACTTTCTTGTCGACATAAGGCAGCAGCTCATAGTTGGGAACACCAACAATCAATTTCACGCCTACACGTTTTGCATACTCGAATGCATCATCGATCTCTTTTTCTGACCTCATGTAGATAGGGCCTACGGCATAACCTGTTATTCCTTTGGAGGCAAGCTTGTTGTGAAAAGCGGCAATCTCGGGGCCCGTACTTTTGAAAGGAAGGTGGAAGTCTTTTATACATAGATATTTAACATCGCACTTTTCCATTATCTCCAGTGTCTTGTCAAGATCAAAGTTTGCAAATGTATAGCCTGCCATGCCAATATTGAACTTTTCGAATGTTTCCGGTGCCGGTTGAGGGTCAGGCCGTTCTTGTGCTGAAATCACGAGTGATACCATTAATCCCGTTATTAAAAAAGTTTTTCTCATGTTTTTTACATTTTTATTGTGTACGTACACAAAGATAGTTGAAATTTTATAAATATTTGCAGCTGCACCTGTTTTTTTAATCTGCATTTATTTATTCTCTTTTTTCCCAGCAAATAACATCTCATATTTATCTTTATGAATATGAACGGGATTATTACTTCAAAAAACCTTTTATCTTTGTAGCTTAAACGTGTTTGTGATGAAATTACCCAACGATTTTACCAAATCTGTCAGGCCTTTATTGGAAGATGAAACGGAATCATTCCTTACAGCGCTAACTGGCGATGCGCCGATAAGCATCCGCCTGAACCCGGTTAAAACGGAACGCAATCCTATGGCATTTGCAGAGCCGGTGCAACGTGTTCCATGGTCCCGATGGGGATTTTATCTGGAAGAACGTCCGGCTTTCACATTCGATCCTCTATTCCACAGCGGGTATTACTATGTGCAGGAAGCCTCTTCAATGTTTATAGAGCATATTGTGCGGCAATTATTTACACATCCGGTAACCTGCCTCGATTTGTGTGCTGCTCCCGGGGGGAAATCGCTCTCCATTCTTTCCTCACTTTCCGAAGGAAGCCTGCTGGTTAGCAATGAAGTGGTCCGTCAGCGTGCCAATGTATTATCCGAGACAATTGCAAAATCAGGATATTCCAACGTAATGGTCACAAATAACGCTCCAAACGAATTTAACAGTTTCCCTCAACTTTTCGATTTTATACTTGTTGATGCACCCTGCTCCGGTGAAGGGATGTTTCGTAAAGATAAGGAGGCGATAAGTGAGTGGTCCGTAAACAGTGTGCGACTATGTGCAGCACGGCAAAAAGATATTTTGAACGATGTGTGGCCGGCTCTCAAACCCGGAGGAGTGCTTGTTTACAGCACCTGTACATATAATGTTGCAGAGAATGAAGAAAATGTTCTCAAAACAGCAGGGAAGTGGAATGCCGAATTTGTGCAGGTTGATATTGATCAAGGGTGGGGAATCTCCTCCTCGTTCGACAATCGGGTGCCCGGCTATCGTTTTTTTCCGCATAAAACAAGAGGCGAGGGGTTATTTGTAACCATTTTAAAAAAATCTGAGGAACAGGGATTTAAAAAGGTGCTTGCAACTGTAAAGAATAAAAAGAAAACATCACTGTTATTGAAGGAACGATCTTATTACTCGAATTTTTTGGTAACCCCCGACTCTTTCTGTTTTTTAGAGTCAGGTCATTCTGTACATGCTCTGCCTGCAGAACAGCTGGAATTGTTAATTTCTTTAAACGAACGTTTAAATGTTGTCTCCATGGGAATAGAAATAGGTGAATACAAAGGTAAGGATTTCATTCCTTCGCATATTCTTGCCATGAACAGAAAACTCAACGCCAGAGTATTCCCTCGTTACAGTGTGAATTATGAAAAGGCTATCGCATATCTCCGGAGAGAAAGCATTGTTTGTCCCGATGCACCAAAAGGTTTTTTGCTGCTTACATATAATGATGAACCTATTGGCTTTGTAAAGAACCTCGGAAGCCGGGCTAATAATCTGTATCCTCACGAGTGGCGTATCCGCAGCGGCCATTTCCCTGATAATTCACCTGAGATCTTTCATCCGAATACTTATATTAAAACGGTTCATCCCTAATTATAAGACTAAAGCCCTATGTTCCATATTCAATTCCGGCAACCACTCATATACCTGTTTGTAACACTGGCAATCGCCGGTGCATTACTGTCGCTGCTGTTATCAAACAGGCTGGTCAATGAGCTGGCCAATGAAGAGCGGCGCAAAATGGAGATATGGGCGCTTGCTACCGAGTCGATGGCTTCAAATGATGAAGTTGATATGTCTTTGGTTTTGACAATTCTGGAGAGTAACAACACTATTCCTGTTATTCTTTATGATAAAGGAACGGGTAGGCTAATACCTCGCAATATAAAGCTTCCGGAAGAGGATATGGAGGTATTTCTGCAAAATAAAACTGAAGAGTTTGGCCGGAGGCATAATCCTATTGTGTTGGACGAAATGAACCAGTTGCTTTATTACGATGACTCGCATACTCTTAAACAGCTGCAGATCTATCCCTATGTGGAACTGTTGGTGATAGCCCTCTTTATTGGTTTGGCTTTTTTTGCACTGAACCGTACGCAAAGGGCAGAACAGAACAAGGTGTGGGCTGGCTTATCTAAAGAGACAGCGCATCAGTTGGGGACACCGGTATCATCGCTTATGGGCTGGGTGGAATATCTAAGGATGAAGGGAGTGGATTCCTGCCTGCTGTCTGAGATTGATAAAGATATTACACGTCTCCAGGTGATTGCAGAGCGCTTCTCGAAAATCGGTTCAACACCAGATCTCACAAATGCCGACTTGCGTGAGGTTATTACCGGCTCGTTGTCATATCTTGAGAAGCGCGTTTCAGGAGAAGTGATATTTCGTACGCTTTTACCAGAACAACCGGTAATTACATTGCTGAATGAATCGCTGTTCGGCTGGGTGATCGAGAATATGGCCAAAAACGGGGTGGATGCCATGCAGGGGAAGGGAACCATGATGTTTGCAATCACCGAGAAGGGAAACAGGGTTATACTGGATGTTTCCGACACGGGCAGGGGTATCCATAAATCGAAATTCAAAACAATATTTACACCCGGGTACACCACCAAAGAGAGAGGGTGGGGATTGGGGCTCTCACTTGTGAAAAGAATAGTTGAAGTGAGCCATGGCGGGAAAATCTTTGTAAAGAGATCTGAACTGGGCAAAGGCACCACTTTTCGCATTGAATTAAGTAAAAACCTTAAAACTTGATCAATAATTTTTTATCCTGAAATAAGCTAGTTAGGCGAATACTATTATTTGAGTGCAAACATTTTTTTCCATACAAAACCAAAAGAAAATCTGTTAAGCGAATATCTTTCTTAGAGTGTAACTGTTACTTCTGATGCCCCGGCATAATTTTTCAATAAATCCACCGAATAATCAACTGCCTCCTGCAGCCCCTCTTTACCTGAATATCCGTTGATTAGCATTAACAGGCGTGTAGTACCGGCTGTGATCTTTGTGCGCTCTTCATCACTTGTTGGGGTACCGATTCCACTAAGCTTATCACGGTAAACGGGTAATCCTTCAATATTCATTAGCCCTCTGCCAATAGCATTGAACTTCTCGCCTGCTTCACCTACACCCAGAACCAGGCCTCCCTGAATCTTATCATCATCGAAACCGCCAATTGAATAGCCGGTTTTAAGTGAAACCAGGTTGACCAGATCTACCAGTGTGCCGATCTGATAAAGTTTCTGGTCTTTCAGAATCCTTCGGCATAAAGCCTCAGCTGAAGGCCGGTAACGGTTTGGGTCTTTCCCCAGCTTTTTGTACACTTGCCGCGTGGCGAGTATTGCCGGCCTTTTTTTGATATCTTCAATATTGTGCTTTGAGGCAAACCGACTTGAAAAATACTGGATCTCCTGCCATAAACTGGCATTAAACGGGCTATTAATTACTTCACAAGTAATCGCTGCCATGCTAAATTCAGGACATACCTCTAAAATTTCTTCGCTTATTGTAATATTCCTCACCTCCATTATTAACCTTTATCAATTTCTATAAATCTCATCTAATCTCCATTAATCCGCTTCAAACTTTACACAAAGATAAAAAATATAACACAAAAAGTTCGACAGGTGATGTTTCGCTGCCCTCTCTCGAATCTGGCCTAATGCTGCCCTTGCCCGAATCTGGCCTAATAAAGTGCAGAAAACACTTAGCGTGCTTCCATGCAACGCAAAACATCATCACACCTTATATTTAGCTATATTCACACATTATGAATGTATGAGAAAGTCTGGAAGCAAATTTAAATATCCAACCTTAGTAAAAATCAGTAGTATTAATTATTTATATATTCTAAAAAATAAGAACCGATTAATTTGTGTAAGTCTGTAGCAATAACTATATTTGCGTGAATTTTTGTTTTCATATGGCTGAGAAACATGATAAACTGCTTATCGATCTGGAGGTGCGAATAAAACAGGTGATGTTTTTATGTGACTCATTGAAAGACGAAAACGCTCGATTAAAGACAGAGATACAGTCGAAGTATAATCAGTTGAGCGCTACGGTTGAAGAACTTGAGCAGTTGAAAACAAAATATGACAGTTTAAAAATAGCCCGGACCATTACTGCTTCATCGGTAGATGTGGATATCGCGAAGGCCAGGCTGTCGAAATTGGTGCGAGAAGTTGATAAGTGCATAAATTTGTTGAAATAACCTTTAAGAAATTTATGTGATGGGCGACGAGAAATTATTATTAACATTAGAGATTGCCGGCAGGAGGTATCCGCTGAAAATTGAGCTATCGGAAGAACAGGCATTCCGTGAAGCCGCTAAAAAGATAAACAGTAAAATAAACCAATACCGTGTTGCTTACGGTGGGGGCAACTCTAACCTTACAACACAGGATTTTATGGCTATGACGGCCATTCAGGCATTGGCAGAGAATTTTTCACTCGGTGATAAGAATAATACGAAACCCTTTGAAGATAAAATAGATTCGTTAATTAACGAGTTGGATAATTATCTGAGAAAATAATTCATACCTCTTATATAAAGGGGTATGTATAAACGCACCTTTTAGGCACATTAGTTGTGATAGGCTTAATTGTGTGCTTTTTTTATTTATTTAAGAGATAGGACAAAGAACTTCTTTCCGGAGTATTAATTATGAATCCGGCAAGAGAATATAAATAAATTAATAATACGAAATATGGGAATAGTTATAGGAATTATCGGATTGGTAATAGGGGCGGCTGTTGCCTGGTTTATCACCGGTAAGATGGCCAATTCGCGTGCTCAGAACATTTTGAGCGACGCAGAAAAGGATGCTGAGGTAATAAAGAAGAAATTATTGCTTGAAGCCAAAGAGGAGATCCTCGCAATGAAAACGGAAGCAGAGAAGCAGGCAAATGCACGTACGTCTAAAATTCAAATTACTGAAAACAGGCTGAAACAACGTGAAATGACGATAAACCAGAAGCAGGATGAACTGAACAAGAAATTTATTGAGCTTGATGAATCTAAAATGAATCTGGTTAATCAGCAGGAATTTCTTGATAAGAAAAGTTCAGAGCTGGATCGTTTGCACAGACAATCGGTTGAGAAGCTGGAAACCATTTCAGGGCTTTCGGCAGAGGAGGCCAAGGAGCGCTTGGTAGAGTCCTTGAAAGAAGAAGCCAAGACCGATGCGCAGTCATATGTAAACGACATTATGGAAGAGGCCAAAATGACTGCAAACAAAGAGGCTAAACGTATTGTAATACAGACTATTCAGCGAGTGGCAACAGAGACGTCAATTGAGAATGCCATTACAGTGTTCCATATAGACTCCGATGAGGTAAAAGGGCGGATCATAGGCCGTGAAGGAAGAAATATTCGCGCCTTGGAAGCAGCTACAGGAGTTGAGATTGTGGTTGATGATACCCCCGAAGCAATTGTTTTGTCGGGCTTCGATCCGGTACGACGTGAAATTGCACGCCTTTCACTGCATCAACTTGTAGCCGATGGGCGCATTCATCCTGCCCGCATAGAAGAGGTTGTTTCAAAAGTGAGGAAGCAAATAGAGGAGGAGATTGTGGAGACAGGTAAGCGTACCATTATAGATTTGGGAATTCATGGACTTCATCCCGAGCTGATCCGTATGGTGGGGAAAATGAAATATCGTTCATCTTACGGGCAAAATCTGTTGCAGCACTCGCGTGAGACAGCCAATCTTTGTGCGATAATGGCTTCTGAGCTTGGATTGAATCCCAAAAAAGCAAAGCGTGCCGGGTTATTGCATGATATAGGTAAGGTTCCCGATGATGAGCCCGAACTTCCACACGCTGTGCTTGGTATGAAACTTGCTGAAAAATTCAAGGAAAAACCTGATATTTGTAATGCAATAGGCTCACATCACGATGAGGTAGAGATGACTACTCTGCTGGCGCCCATTGTTCAGGTGTGTGATGCTATTTCCGGAGCACGTCCCGGAGCTCGGCGTGAGATAGTGGAGGCATATATTAAACGGTTGAACGACCTTGAAAATATGGCTCTCTCTTATCCCGGTGTTTTAAAAACATATGCCATTCAGGCGGGACGTGAACTCCGTGTTATTGTTGGAGCCGATAAGATAGATGATCAGGATACAGAAAAGCTTTCAGCCGATATCGCTCGAAAGATACAGACCGAGATGACCTATCCGGGACAGGTGAAGATTACTGTTATTCGCGAGACACGTGCAGTGAGCTACGCTAAATAGGCTATATAAAACAAACCGGCGTTTCCGACATATAAAATAAAAGGAGCATTAAATGCTCCTTTTTCTATATCATACATGATGTCTGGTGTTCACATGCCGATAGTGTTTAAACGTTGTCGGGAGTTTACATGCTACGGGTTTTTACTTTACAATTTTTTGTGCTTTCTTACTTTTTCCCACCAGTAATTCCTCATTTGTTCCGATCACCTTTTTCAACTCCATCTGAAGGCGCTTTATCTCCATCTCCTGATTATGAATGGTAGTGAGTAGCGCATTCAGTTCCTCGTTATCCACTGTGTCGGGGTACTGCGCTTTCACACGCCCGATGAAGTCGCTCAAAACGTTCATATAGTTATTGAAAGCATCATATGGTGACATGTAAGGGCTAAAGTGGCTTTCCCCGCTGCCATGATGTTTGGTGGACATATAGTAAAAGTGGTCGCTTGTCTGCAAATAAACCCAATCCTGCTTAAGCCTGCGATCTGTGCAGAGGCGTACACGTTCCCCTATCTTGTAAAGCGACTCCAATGCGCTCCGTTGAAGCTTATTGCCAGTCCATGAGCTAAGGTCACGCTCTTCATCTGCCCACGATATGGGATTTGGAACATCTATGGCTCCAATAGATTTGTTGTTGTCAATTGCTTCGCTGGGGGTGGCGAATCCAATTCCTCTTTCAAATGCAAACCTGGGCAGTGCTTTCATAAATTCAAAAATTCCTGTGTGCGATGGTTGCAAGTTGCCCAGTGTCTCGTAGTTCATAAACAGGTTAATCACCTTTTCTTCTGCTGGCGTAGAAGCAATCCAGGAGATGAATTTCTCGGCAGTCAGCGGATATTCATTCCAGCTGTAATTGGAAAATCTGTAAGCTATATCGTCACTGAAACGGCTGTTTTTGAGCAATAGTTTCAGTTTGGGTTGAGAGGCTGAATGATATACATAGTTAGGGCTCTTCCAGCCGATAATATGCTTGGCTCCCTCAGTAATCATCTTGTGATACCCCATCTTGTATACCATTTCGGCTATTTCATCGGAGTATATAAGTTCCGTGTTACGGATAACGGTAGGTTTTTGATCAAAAAGCAGTTCTATTCGTTCCGAATGATTTTTCACCTGCAGCCGGAACTCCTCCGGATCGAAGAGGCTGGCGAGCGAATGGGCATATGTCTCAGTAAGGAATTCAACGTTCCCTGTCTTGCTGAGTTCACGAAATCCGTCAATTACTTCGGGAGCATACACCTCCAGCTGCTCAAGAGCTACTCCTGAAATAGAAAAAGCAATTTTAAATTTTCCTTTATATTGGTTCACCAGATCCAGCAGCATACGGTTTGCAGGTATGAATGAACGGGCGGCTATCTGCTGCAGAATATCTTCGTTTGCGTAGTCATCAAAATAGTAGTGATCTCTGCCGATATTGAAAAAACGATATCTTTTCAATCGGAACGGTTGGTGAACCTGGAAATAAAAGCAAATTGTCTTCATCGTTTCTTATTTGATTGTTTTTGATTCTCTCATGCTGGTTCTCAGATAAGGCTGTTGTATATTTCACGAACTTTTAAGCCGGCGTCTTCCCATTTGATATTGTCCACTTCAATTTTCCCCTCTACCTTCAGATGCTCTGCCATTGCAGGGTAGGTGCAGATAGAGTATATGGCGTCGGCCATTGCGTCAACATCCCAGTAATCGGTCTTGATAACGTTATTCAGTATTTCCGAACAACCCGACTGGTAAGAAATGATGCTAGGAACGTTGCACTGCATGGCTTCGAGCGGTGAAATACCGAACGGCTCCGATACTGAAGGCATCACATATACATCACTTGATTTAAGCATTTCATATACCTGTTTGCCGCGAAGGAATCCAGTGAAATGAAATTTATGGGCAATACCCCGGTCGGCAACCAGGCGAATCATCTGATCCATCATGTCGCCGCTGCCCGCCATCACAAAACGTATATGATCGGTTTTGCGAATGACCTGAGTGGCAGCATCAACGAAAAATTCAGGCCCCTTCTGCATTGTGATTCTCCCTAAGAATGTAACCACTTTTTCCGAGACGCCAGAGATTCTCTTAATTGCCTCTATCTCCGGGCTAAGCGGTTCTACGGCGTTATGCACGGTAGTCACCTTCCAGTGTGGCTGATGGTAATTTTCAATTACCGTACGCCTGGTCAGATTGCTCACGCAAATAATGTGATCGCAGTTATCCATACCATCCTTTTCAATGCCATAGACAATTGGATTGGGTTTGCCACGACTGCGGTCGAATTCGGTTGCATGTACGTGAATTACCAATGGTTTACCGGTAATGCTTTTAGAATGAAGTCCAGCGGGGTAGGTAAGCCAGTCGTGCGCATGAATAACATCGAAATCATATGAACGGGCTATGACACCTGCCACAATAGAGTAATTGTTGGTCTCTTCCAGAATATTGTTGGGATACCTGCCCGAGAACTCAATGCATCCTAAGTCGTTTGTGTTCAAATAGCTGAAATCGGCATAGATGTGATCCCTCATCCTGTAATATTCGGCAGGATCCATAAATTTCTCCAGTTTTGCCTGTGCCGTTTCCCACGATACATCACGCCATACGATGGGAGTATTGTTGGCACCTATTATCTTAATAAAGCTTTGATCTTCATCGCCCCATGGTTTGGGAATAACGAAAATGGTTTCCAGATCCTCCTGCCTGGCCATCCCTTTTGTGAGCCCGTAACTTGCAGTACCAAGTCCCCCCAGTATATGTGGCGGGAATTCCCAGCCAAACATTAATGCTTTCATTTCTCCAATATTTGTTATTTCCTGTTCCGGTTTATCCGTTAATAACTACACACCTTCTTTTTCTTTGTTGCAATAGACACTCATTATTGGTATGAATTCATAATTCGCTGTGCTCTGAGAAGCTCCGCAACACTCATCGCGAAAGAGTATCCACCATGGGCAATGAAAGGAGGGTTGGAATCGTAGAATTCAGATATGGAACCTATACAATCATTTTGCATCTCGTTTTCCATACCCACCATAATCCTGTCTGCAAGAAACAACCCGCTTTGCCGGAAGGTTTTCAAATATGCTTCAATATACGGGCCCAGCAGCCAGGGGAAAGCCATTCCGTTGAAATATGCTAATTTTTTCTCGTTCTCCGAACCTGTGTAATGAGGGCGGAACTTATCGCTTTTGGGTGTCAGTGAGCGTATTCCACATGTGGTCAACAACTCTTTGGTGACAAAATCTACTACCGATTTTTTTTGACTCCTTATCAGGGGGGAATATGGTAATGATACGGCAAAGATCATGTTGGGACGAACATCCGGATCTTTATAGGTGCCGTCAACAAAATCATAGAGGTAACCTGCCTTGTTGAAAAATATCCCAGTAAAGGAGTTGCCCGACAATCGGGCTGTTTCTTCCAAAGAGGCTGCAAGTTTATCTTTGCCAGTTTCGAGTGCCACCTCTTCTCCAAACTTAAGTGTGTTGTACCAAAGTGCATTAAATTCAACAAGATACCCCGATCTGGGTACGGCAGGATGCCCGTCAATTAAAGCATTCATCCAGCTTACGGCAACTTTTCGGCCATTTGTTGAGATTAGTCCCTCGTCGTTATGAAAAAACAGGTTTGGGTGTTTCCCGGAGATTATATAATCAATTATCTCAAACAGAAAATCACTGTATTTAGAAATAAACACCTCTTTATTTTCCAGCCAGAATTGCTGCAATGCCCAGGTTGCCCAAAGCAGCACATCAGGGTCCTCTATCTGTTTGAGAAAGCTTTTCGAAGGCTTATCCTCCATAAAATCTCTCAGATGAGGGATGGCAGAATCCATTATCTTTTCAAAATCCTTTGGCTTTTCTGTAGCAAGTGTGCAGCCAGGGAGTGCAATGAATTGGTCGCGTGCCCGCACTTTGAACCACGGATATCCGGCTAAAAGAAAGTATTCGTCGCTGTCGGGGATGTAATAAAATTGATGACTTGAGTTTTTAAGGCAGTTGAAAAAATTGGAACGCGGCGTACGTTTATAAATCTCGAAATCGAACTCTTTTATCAGGCTGGATGTGTCAACAAGAATATCTCCCGCAGAGAAGATTATAATTTCACCTTTCGAAATTGACATCTCGAAGTACCCCGGTACGTACAGGTCTTCCTGAAAGGTATCGCCGCTTTGCAGGTCTTGCAAATATTCAATGTCACGGTACCAGTCGGGATGATAAATAAATTCAGGTTTTTTGTTAAACTGCATAAACAGTTCGGGGTATCCGGGATACATGCAAGTGCTGATGCCGTTTTCCACCTCGCGATACGACTTGTCCACACGGTCGTTTTCTCTCGTTAGCTGCGATGCGCGCCTGAATCCCAGGAACGGCCTGAAACGGATATTAGTCGGAGAGTGTGCATCAAGCAGTGTATATCTTATCATCAGCCGGTTCTCTTTTGATGAGAACATGATCTCTTTTGAAAGGACCACACCACCTACACGGTAAATGGTTTTCGGGACACTGTCGCTGTTGAACTCACGGATATATTTATGCCCTTTAGGACTGTAGTTGTCACCTGCATAACGATGAATTCCAAGGTTAAACTCGGCTCCGTGCTGAATTACGGTCTCATCGAAAGACGACAAGATTAGGTGGTTTTCATCGTCCAGATATGGTACTGGCATCACAAGCAAGCCCTGGTACTTGGTTGTGTTACACCCTGATATCGATGTATTGTGATAAGCTCCTTTTCTGTTTGTCCTTAATACGTTTCGGTATAAAGAGTACTCCAGGTTAATTATCAGGTCTTTGTCGAATTTCAGATAACTCATCGCCATGTTAAAAAGTAATGTATGTAAATGTTTTTCCCGTTAATTCCTGCGAAAGATAATGAAATTGGAATTATTACCCAAACAAAAAAAGAATAATTTCATCACATTTCACCGTTTTAAATAAGGTTCGACTCAGCAGCAGTGGCTGACTTATATGTGATATCACTGCAATGCAGTTATTTGGACTGATAACAACTGAATATGCTTTAAAAGGATTTGTTTGTATATTTGCGGCAAGAGAGTAATATAAACAACCTCATTGGCGGGTATCGAATGCAAATGAATATGAATAATCCCGACCGGTATTCTTTTGAAAGAAAGCGGATGCGTATCGCTTTTATACCTGCAGTTGTAGTAACTGCTATGTTGTGGCTGGCTTTTCTTATTGAACATACCGGAGCTTTGGGAGATAACATTTACAGATTTGCGATGTTGCCCAGGGAGATTAGCGGACTGAAAGGAATATTGTTTATGCCTCTCCTGCATTCATCTTTTTCTCATCTGCTCTCAAACACCCTTCCTCTTCTTATATTGATATGGTTTCTGTTCTATTTTTACAGTAATATTGCATTCGCAGCATTCGCCGTTCTATGGGTCTTAAGCGGGTCAATAACATGGGTAATCGGGCGGGAGTCATATCATGCGGGGGCTAGCGGATTGATATTCGGACTCCTTTTTTTTCTCTTTTTCAGCGGTATATTCAGAAAATATATTCCTCTTGTATCGGTCTCTCTTATTGTCGCTTTTATTTATGGTGGCATGGTATGGAGCATTTTCCCAATCACGGAAATTTTGGATGCCTCCATCTCGTGGGAAGGCCATCTTTCGGGTGCCATTAGCGGCCTCATTCTTTCAATAGTACTTCGCGGTGAGGGGCCGCAGAAGCCTGAGGTAATTTGGGAAGAAGATGATGAAGAGCCGCCTGGCGAAGATGGTTTGTCAAATTATCCTGGCGAAACGCAATGAATTCTATTCATTTTATATATTTTTGTAACCACAAATATTTATTTTAAACAGAATCTACACAAAAAAATTACCTCAAATGCCAAATAAGATCAGAGCTGCAGTCGTCGGTTATGGAAACATAGGGAAATATGTAGTGGAAGCACTTGAGTGCGCTCCAGATTTTGAAATAGCAGGCATCGTGCGTCGCGATGCCACTAATATACCTTCGGAACTGAGAGATTATAACGTTGTCTCTTCTATTGCGGAGCTGACTGATGTTAATGTTGCCATACTCTGTACCCCTACCCGGAGTGTGGTGAAATTCGCCAAAACATGTCTTGCGTTGGGAATTAATACAGTGGATAGTTTTGATATACATAGTGAGATATTGCATCTTCGTGATTCATTGCAGGAAACGGCAAAGAGCAACAACGCTGTTGCAGTTGTTTCGGCAGGATGGGACCCGGGGAGCGACTCCGTTGTGCGCACACTACTTGAAGCTCTTGCGCCAAGAGGTATCACATACACTAACTTTGGCCCGGGAATGAGCATGGGGCATACCGTAGCCGTGAAGGCTATTGATGGTGTAAAAGCTGCAATCTCTATGACGATACCTGCGGGGACAGGTGTACATCGCAGAATGGTATATATTGAACTGCAGGAAGGGTACGATTTCAAAACAGTTGCTCAGAAAATAAAAACAGACGATTATTTTGCTCATGATGAGACCCATGTTTTTCAGGTACAGGATGTGGAAGCACTTAAGGATATGGGCCATGGCGTATTGATGGAACGTAAAGGTGTTTCCGGAAATACACAAAACCAGCTTTTTAAGTTCGACATGCGCATTAACAATCCCGCCCTCACAGCTCAGGTACTTGTGGGGGCGGCGCGCGCCTCGCTGAGGAAACAGCCGGGAGCATATACTATGATAGAGATTCCTGTGGTTGATTTTTTACCTGGAGAAAAAGAGGCATGGATCAGTAAACTGGTTTAGAAAATAGCTTCCCCTGATTTATAGCTTCTAAAACAGTCTTTGTTCTCCCGGTAAACCGGAGAATCTGCTTTTTTTATTATCTTTGTCACAAATTCAATTCTGATGGACACATTACTCTCTGTAACCTGGAATGCAGATCCCACACTTTTCACCTTTTTAGGACGAGAAATAAGGTGGTACGGCCTTTTGTGGGTAATCGGCCTTATTGTAGCCGTTTATATCGTACAAAGAATATTCAAGCGAGAAGACCTTCCCGAAAAGTGGTTCGACTCGCTGTTTGTTTACATGATAGTTGGTATAATCGTTGGAGCACGACTCGGTCACTGTCTTTTCTACGAACCGAAATACTATCTTGCCAACCCCGTTGAGATGTTAAAGGTTTGGGAAGGGGGCCTGGCAAGCCACGGCGGAGTAATAGGCATTATCATTGCCGTGTGGCTCTACTCACGGAAAGTAACAAAGCTCAGTATGTTGTGGACATTCGACAGGGTGATGGTCCCCACTGGGTTTACCGCTGCGATGATTCGCATTGGAAACCTGATGAATCACGAGATTTATGGCGGACCTACCGATCAACCTTGGGGCTTTCGCTTCATTACCAACATCTATTATTGGATGCGGGGAGCTGAACCCGTTTATTCCGATCCTTCGCATCCCACACAGATTTACGAAGCATTGGCTTATCTTGTTGTATTCGGCATTACCATGTATTTATATTGGAATACAAGTGCCAAAGACAGGAAAGGGCTCATCACGGGTGTTGGGATCCTGTTCATTTTTCTTTTCCGCTTTTTTGTGGAATTTCTCAAGAATGTACAGGTCGATTCCGAAAATGCCATGCGTGAAAGTACAGGCCTGATCCTTGGACAATGGTTGAGTATCCCCTTTATCATATGGGGCATATGGCTTATTTTTAGAGCCGTGAGGCGCCCGGCACAAGCGGCGGTTACTCCCAGACAGTCGGATATGGATAAACACAAACAGAAATACAAACCAAGAAAGAAATAAAAAAAGTAGAAAACATAAATAATAGATCCAACCCAAAAAATCAAATTAAGAACAAACATTTATGTACAAACCGCTCGAAATAACGGAAGATATTTTTTATGTAGGTGTAAACGACCGTACCAAGCATCTTTTTGAAAACCTGTGGCCACTGCCTCACGGCGTGTCTTACAACTCTTATATTATTAACGATGATAAAACTGCTCTGATCGATACCGTAGATATCTGCTACTCCGATCAGTTCTTTCGTAAGATAGTATCGGTATTGGGAGATAAACCTGTCGACTATCTTATTGTAAACCATATGGAGCCCGACCATTCAGGATCTATTGTATGGCTTTTAACAAAATATCCCGGCATGAAGATCGTGGGAAACAAACGAACAGTAGAGATGCTCAAAGGATATTATGGAATCACCGCCAATGTTGTTACTGTGCAGGATCAGGAGAAGCTTAGCCTGGGAAAGAACACCCTGCAGTTTCATCTTACACCCATGGTACACTGGCCTGAGACAATGATGACCTATGTGCCGGAAAGGAAAACATTATTCAGCGCCGATGCCTTTGGTACATTTGGTACTCTCGATGGTGGCGTGATCGATGCACAGCTTTGTCCGGAAAGATACTGGGATGAAATGATCCGTTACTATTCCAATATAGTGGGTAAATTTGGTTCTCCTGTACAGACTGCTCTGAAAAAACTAAATGGAATAGGTCTTGATATTATCTGTTCCACACACGGTCCCGTATGGACCAAAAAAGAGAACATCTCGAAGGTTGTTGGCATCTATGATAAACTGAGCAGGTATGAAGCCGATAACGGGCTTGTGATTGCTTACGGCAGCATGTACGGAAACACCGCAGAGCTTGCCGAGATTATCGCGGAAGAGGCGGCTGTGAACGGCGTAAGAAATATTGTTATGCACAATGTGTCGAAAAGCCACCTGTCCGATATTATACGCGATGCGTTTAAATACAGGGGACTTATTATCGGATCGCCCACCTATAACAATAAACTCTATACAGGCGTGGAGAGCCTTCTCTCAGCACTGCAGAACAGGTTTCTGAAAAACCGTTTCTTCGGTTGCTTTGGCAGCTTCACATGGGCTGATGCATCTGCTAAACAGTTTTCTTTATTTGCTGAACAGATGGAATTTGAAATTGTCGCTGATCCTGTGGTTATGAAGCAGGCGATGCTGGCAGAGGTGGAGGAAAAAGCCCGTGGCCTGGGACGTGCCATGGCCCTGAAACTGATGTCCGGAGCAGATGTAACACCAAATATATCTACTGTTTGTCACTAAAATTTAATATGAAAATATGAGACTTATTATTCAACCCGATGCCGGTCAAATGGCTCAATGGACAGCAAACTACATTGCTGCAAAGATCAATAAGGCAAAGCCTACTGAAAAGAATCCTTTTAAACTGGGGTTGCCCACCGGTTCATCACCATTAGAAACCTACAAATCGTTGATCAAACTTTATGAGGCAGGTGTAGTGTCGTTTGAGAACGTCATTACGTTCAACATGGATGAATATATCGGCTTGGCGGCTGATCATCCGCAAAGTTACCATACGTTTATGTGGAACAATTTTTTCAGCCATATTGATATCAGAAAAGAAAATGTCCATATCCTCAATGGTATGGCAGAAGATCCGGAAGCCGAATGTGCAGCATACGAAAAGACTATTGCCGATGTTGGAGGAATTGATCTTTTTCTTGGAGGAATAGGGCCTGACGGCCACATAGCTTTTAACGAGCCGGGCTCCTCGCTCAGTTCTAGAACAAGAATAAAAACGCTTACCACCGATACGGTGATCGCCAACTCCCGCTTTTTTGATAATGATGTAAACAAGGTGCCTAAAACGGCTTTGACAGTCGGTGTGGGAACTGTATTGGATGCCAGGGAGGTGCTCATACTGGTCAATGGCCATCATAAAGCCAGGGCATTGTATCACGCTGTGGAAGGCCCTATCACCCAGATGTGGACAATAAGTGCTCTGCAGTTGCATCAGAAGGGAATTATTGTTTGCGATTATGATGCCTGCGCTGAGCTGAAAGTAGGTACCTATAAATATTTTCTTGATATAGAGCACGACAACTTGAATCCCGATTCACTGTTATAAAACAGTGATTGATAAACAGTCGTCGTGAAATATCGGAAGAGTTTCGAATTGATTAAGTATAAAAGTTAATTGTTTTAAGATTATCCAAAGCGCATAATACCGATGCGTATGATCCGTCAGGCCAACTCCTGCAAAGAAATATTTATTGCGGCCTGCCGGATTTTTTTATTTTTTTCTTGTCTGCGTACTAAACCTGTTCAATTTTGCCCAGTTTAACATAGAAGATATATCCCTTTACATTACTGTACCCCATTTCTTTTATGGTTTTAACGTATTGCCTTACCTGACGGATGTATTGCGGGCTTTCAAGTTCGCCGAATTTATAGTCGGCTACAATCACCTCGCCGTTGCCCAGCATTACCCTGTCGGGGCGCCTGAATCCGATGCGAGGATGCAGTACCTGTACCTCATTGAGCACGGTGTAACTGCCGCTGTACCAATCTGCAATATCTGGAAGTGACAAGAATTCTGTCATTTCGCGTATAGCGCTTTCCCTGTCACGTTCATTTAGCTCTCCTTCCGAGATCTTTTTTTCTACTGCAATTGGAATATCGGAAAATGTTTTTACATTGCTTATAACATCGTGCATCAGCTTGCCGTAATCGCGGCTACCATCGCCGGAGAAGAACCCTGTAGAGTTGAGGCGCATCTTTAGGCGGTTGTCGAAAGGCACAGACCGCCATTCGCCTGTAGTATATGTCATAACCGCTTTCTCTTCATCTTCTTTTATTATAACGTCAGCTTGTCCTAACACGAAAGACGATTCGTTCTCATCTTCAGTAAAGTAATCATCAAGTAATATCTCTCCTTTTTCAGAATTATGTGGAATAGATTTATCAGTTATGGTTCGCCAAAGCAGATCGGCAACATTGGATATGGTTCCTGGTTTTTTGGGGATGGGCGCAAAAACTATCAGGCGATGTTTTGCACGGGTAAATGCGACGTAGAGCAGGTTCAGATTGTCGATATATGACATACGTCTTTCTTCCAGATAGTCATCTCTGAAAATGGTCCCCGAGAGCCCTTTACTGTATTGGAGAGGTGCTACTCCAAGCTTATTGAACGGTGCCACATTGGGTTTACACCATATGATATTGGTGTGATGTTGATTGTGATCCACATCCCAGTTTACAAACGGCATTATGACTGCTCCAAATCCCAATCCCTTTGATTTATGTATTGTGATCAAGCGGATTGCATCCTGTCCCTCGGGTGAAAAAAGAGCTTTTTTGTAACCTTCTTCATCCCACCAATCGAGAAAATTATTCAAGTCTGCAGGGCTGTTGGTACAGAATTTGAGGGTAATATCTAAAAATGCCTGTATGTAAGCATTTTCTTTCATGTTGAGCGAGCCGTTATTAAGCGAGAAAAAACGTTCAACCATGTTATACAAAGGAAGAGAAGCCAGCCTGTTGATATGAATTTTCAGCTCATCGGGAAAATCTCCGGAAGCCTCTTCACTAAATTTACGTATCGCTTCGCCTGGGGTGCAGTTCATGCTGAACCGGAAATATTCATACACCGCCATCATAAGACAGCCTTTATCTTTCGTGTTTCTTAAGTAGCGCATCAGCGCGATGACCGCTTTGATACTTTGTGCGTTACCTATTATCAGCGCTTCGTTTGATATGATATCGTACCGGTATGGTGATTCAGGGTGCTGTTCCCTGTAAGTGAGCAATGTTTCAGCTACCTGTACAGCTTCATGATTCCGCCGTACCACAACGGCGATATCCTTAAGTGCGAAGCCCTGATCCTGCAACGACTCAATCTCGTGCGGCAACCGTTCCAGTGCTTCAGCTTTCCAGTCAGTTTCCTTATCATCTTTCAGGAAGGTGATCTTCGCCTGTCCTTCGCCCTCCGGTTTTTGTGGAGGAATATGTTGAAATGCATCGGCATATGCATGAGCAATCATCAAATCGCCTGATGGGCCCGGGTTATTATCCTGTTCCGTTTCCACCGACATGTTAAAATCACTCTGAAGAATTAATGGTGATTTAGAGAAAAAAGCGTTGTTGAACTGTACCAGGCAAGCATCGCTGCGCCAGTTGGTATCCAATATATGTTTCTGGATATTCTCCGGATGAAAATCATCGTCTACCTGTTCCTCTAACAGCCGCCAGTCTGAATTGCGAAACCTGTAGATGCTCTGTTTCACATCGCCCACTATAAGATTAAAATTACCCGATGCAAGGCTCTCGCCAATAAGCGGCTTAAAATTCTGCCACTGCATAACAGATGTGTCCTGAAACTCGTCTATCATATAATGGTTGATCCGCGTACCGGTTTTTTCATAGATAAATGGCGAATCAGTTCCGGCAATGATATTGTTCAGCAATTCAGTAGTGTCTGAAAGGAACAGCGTGTTAGTCTCCTGTTGATGCTTATTCAGCCGTGTTTTGATATCATTAAGTATACCAAGGGTATAGAAATTACGCAGAAGGTGTTTTGCCGTCTGGTATTCACGGTCGTTTTCAGACAGATATATTATATCTTTCACACACTCATTCAATCCGGAATCGTAGGCCGATCTTATGTCGGCCTCTTTTTCACTGTTGCTAAACCAAAGGTCGATGTTGTCTGCAAGTGCTATTAGCCGTTTTGAAGGTTTCTCCACAATTCCGTTAGCCAGCTTCACAAACAGCATGAAGCCGGAATTTCTTTTATGTTTGAAGTCATCGTATCCCAGGCCGTATTGCTCCATGACAGAGAGCGCTTTTATGCCAATCGATCTCAACTCGTTCTCGTAGCTTTTTACAATACGGACAAGCATTTGTTTGTACACTTCGAGTTGACCTTTGTCACAGATTGTCTCCATCTCTCTGTCGGAGAGCGATTTATAAGTCTCATTAAACAGTTGTCTTGCCAGCTCCAGCACCTGTTGGCCTATTTTCCAGCTTCTTCCCTCTTCAATGCGGTTTTGCATAAACCGCAACAACCAGTCGGCAAGAGCTTTGTTTTCCGGTTTATCCAGTTCCGAGAGCATCAGGTCTACAGCCTCCATAAGGAGTGACGTTTCATTCACCTCTATATTGTATCCGCCACCCAGTCCAATCTCACGCGTGAAAGCACGCATGGTCTGCTGAAAAAAATGGTCGATAGTACTGATTGAGAAAGCTGAGTAGTCGTGGAGAATTGTTTCTAAAATAACCTTTGCCTGTTTTCGAACACTAATTTCACTCATCGAAAAATCACTCATCAGCTCTTTCAGGTAGGTGGATTTTTTCCCCGATGCCAGCCGGTGCAGTTCTTCAACGATTCGTGATTTCATCTCATCAGTCGCCTTATTAGTAAAGGTAACCGCCAGAATATGCCTGTAGTTGTTTGTCCCGGAGTAGAGCAGACGGAGGTATTCACCTGTCAGGCGGTGCGTTTTCCCCGATCCTGCTGATGCTTTGATTACATGTACCGAGGGCCGGTCAGATGATACGTGACCCTGCATATCCCTCTTTTTGCAAAATTCCCAGTACCTTCTCGCGATGATCGCCCTGGATAATGATCTCTCCCTCCTTGGCTGAACCGCCTACCCCGCATTTTATCTTCAGCATCTTCCCAAGCTCCTGCAGGTCCTCTTCAGTTCCGGTGAATCCGGTTATAAGCGTTACAGCCTTTCCTTTGCGGTTACGCTTATCGAGGCTGACACGCAGCATCTGTTTTTCCTTTGGCAGTGTCTCTTCATACTCCTGTCCCTCCTTCATGTAGTGGTAATCGGGGTTGGTAGAATAGACAATGTCAAGTCTCTTTTTCCAGTCATTCATGTTGTTAAGGAATTTATCTGTTACAGCAGACTATGGCGCATACAAAATATCGCATTATAAGTCTTAGACACGAAGATATATTTTTCCCGGTTTATGAGAAAAAAAAACATCATCTTTAACTATGTTTCACCTCTATCGACTCAATCACGTTTATTATATAATCGCCCATACGCTCACATTCCGAGACTATATCCATATAGAAGACACCATTCTGATAGGAATAAATATTTTGGTTTACATTGTCCAGATTCTCACGTTTAAGATTGTTCCGTTTTTCATTTATAATTTTCTCCATCTGCTTGCTGTTTAACAGATCTGATTCAGATATTTTTTTATTCTTCAGCATTGCCTGCATATTTTCGTGAGCCTTGTCAAGCAAGTTGTACATTGAATTGATATTATCAATAATGATATCTTCAAAAACAACGTCTGCTTCCATTTTTCGTTTTAAGTGCCTGGCAATATTACAACTGGAGTCGGCTATACTTTCTATCTCAGTCACAGCGCGGAGTATTGAACGTACATGCTCCCTGCTTTGATTACTCAGCCTTCCTTCTGAAACTTTGTTCAGATACAAGCCTATCTCAACCTCCATCTGGTCACAAATATTTTCATACTTCTCCGTGCGGTTGTAAAGTTTAAGGAACTTTTTGTCATTATGACTCATATTGGTCATTTTTTTCACAAAACCAAACATCTTTCTTGCACGGTAAGCATAAACCTCTACCTCTTTTTCAGCCTGAATAATTGAAAGTTCGGCTGTAGAGGACATGCCAGTAGATATATATTTCAGTATGAACTCCTCATCTTCCTCCTCTCCGCTCTTCGGCTTTATAAGGGTGAGACAAATTTTTTCATACAATTTTACAAACCAGATCATGATTGAAACATTACAAATATTGAACATCGTGTGAAACAGCGATAATCCATATGATGTAGCAGCCTGGAAGCTGAGATATTTGTCGTGGAGTGATGCAAGTTCAGGTGAAAGTTCCGATTTAGGGAGGTTAGTTACCTGTGCGTATTGTTCCGGTGTTAGCGAGGCGATAAATGATGGCAATTCAGATGGGTGGACAGATGAAAAGTTAGCAACAATACTATCTACCATATTCACAAAAAACTTGAATATGAAAAGCATCCAGATAACCCCCAGCACATTGAACATGAAATGTGCAAAAGCAGCTCTTTTAGCGGAGATGTTTGCCGGAATGGCTGCAAGGTTGGCAGTAATAGTGGTCCCAATATTTTCCCCCATAATCATTGCTGCAGCACTTGGGAAATCTATCCATCCTTTTACCGCCATAATCAGGGTAAGTGCTACTGTAGCACTGGAAGATTGAACAACGATGGTTAGTATACTTCCAACCAGCAGGAAAAATAGAGTAGAGACGATCCCCATGTCTGTGAAATTTTGCACAAACGACAAAACTTCAGGATCGTTTTGGAGGTCGGGCATGGAATCTTTCAAAAAATCCAGTCCCATAAAAAGAAAGGCAAATCCAAAAATGAATTCGCCCAGAGATTTGTTCTTGCTCTTTGAAGAAAAAATGAGAGGAAGTGCAATACCCATTAACGGAATAGATAAAGCACTTATTGAGAACTTCCCGAAACCGAAAAATGATATCATCCATGCTGTGACTGTGGTCCCTATGTTGGCTCCCATTATCACGCCAATGGATTGAATCAGGCTCAGCAAGCCTGCATTAACAAAACTCACAACCATAACAGTTGTAGCAGATGAGGATTGGATGAGCGCTGTGATAAGCATCCCGGTAAGGACCCCCATCAGACGGTTTTTCGTCATCGCGGACAAAACATTTCTGAGCTTATTGCCTGCAAGCTTTTGCAGACCTTCGCTCATGATCTTCATCCCATACAGAAACAGGGCCAATGCCCCTACAAGCCTTAAAAAATCGAATAAACTGTAGTCCATGTTCAGAAAATAGCGTATATTAGCGTGCAAATATAGAAAAAATAAATCTATTTGGGAATTAATGTGAAAATTAGAAATCAACATTATGAATGAAACCGTTCGTGTTCACTGTATAAACACTAATGATTACAAGAATGTGAAAATTGGTTCATCGTTGGAAGAACTAATTGATGTTTTTGAGGTTGAATCGCCTTATTTAATTGCGAATGCAAAAGTCAACAACAAAACAGAATCTCTTTCCTACCGTGTTTTTCGCCCTAAAACAGTAGAATTTGTCGATTTAAGTAATTCATCGGCTATGCGCACCTATGTGCGTTCACTCTGTTTTATATTGGCAAAGGCGGTTGATGATTTGTTACCCAACGCCGAAATGTATATTGAACATGCTGTTGCGAAAGGATATTATTTTCAGATAGAGGCTGGAGTGCCGGTAGGCAAACCCGAGCTTGATGCTATACGTAAAAGGATGCGGGAGATAGTGGAGGCCGATATCCCCTTTGTTCAGGTGGAGAAGGAGACGCCTGAAGTGGTACAGCTTTTCCGTGATTTGGGTATGGAGGGAAAGGCAAGATTGCTGGAAACAGCAGATATGTTGTATGCTCGTTATTCGATGCTTGATAATTACATCGACTATTTTTACGGGTGCCTTACACCATCGACCGGTTATATAACCATGTTCGATATTCAGCCCTATAACGGAGGTTATCTTTTGAGGGTGCCAAACCGTGAAAACCCTGTAGAGCTTGAGCCCGAAATTCAACAAGATAAGTTGCTGAATGTGTATCGCGAGCATCTGAAGTTTCTTAAGATAAGCCGTCTTGATAACGTGGGTGATCTGAACATGGCAAAACGTGGCGATCGCATGTCGGAAGTTATTCAGGTGGCCGAGGCATATCAGGCGAAACAGATTGCCGGGATAGCAGAAGAGATAACAAACCGTTTCAGGGAAGGTGTGCGTGTGGTGCTGATATCTGGGCCCTCATCATCGGGAAAGACCACTTTCCGTAAAAGGCTTGAGATACAACTTCTTGTGAATCTTCTTAGGCCCGTTGGCATCTCGCTCGATGATTATTTTGTTGACAGGGACAAAACTCCCCTCGATGAGAATGGAGAGAAAGACTACGAGTCGCTTTATGCACTCGATCTGGAACTCTTCGAAGAGCATATGCTCGCACTTATGCGGGGTGAGGAGGTTGAACTGCCTTTTTATAATTTCGTCACCGGTAAAAGGGAGTTCAGAAAGAACTATCTAAAGATGGATGAAAACAGCCTTCTTATCGTCGAGGGCATTCATGGACTTAATCCGGAACTTACGGCACACATACCAGCCGAAAAGAAATTCATGGTGTATGTGTCGGCTCTGACAACTATCTCACTCGACGAGCACAACTGGATACCTGCTTCCGACAACCGGCTCATACGCCGTATTGTGCGTGATTACCGCTATCGCGGTTATTCAGCGGAACAAACAATATCTCGGTGGGACAGCGTACGCCGTGGTGAAGAAAAATGGATTTTCCCTTTTCAGGAGAATGCAGATGTGATGTTCAATTCCGCAATGATCTATGAACTGGCCGCCATCCGCCGCCATGTTGAACCAATTCTCATGCGTGTACCACGTACAGTACCAGAGTATTCAGAAGCTTACCGGCTGCTCAAATTTTTGAACTATTTCAATTATATCACCGATCGTGAACTACCGCCTACCTCGCTTCTAAGGGAGTTTTTAGGGGGAAGCAGCTTCCGGTATTGATGTTAGTTGTTTTCGTGTTGTGGTTTGTTTATCCGTAAGTTCAAAGCATAGCATCCCGCAGCATTCTTCACACTCGTTATTATATGAATGATATCATTTGCGCTATATCCACTCCTCCCGGCATGGGAGCCATTGCCATAGTCCGTCTTTCCGGAAAGGGGAGCATTGCCCTTGCCGATACCGTTTTTATCTCTCCCTCAGGAAACAGGCTTGCAGAGGCACCTGCCAATACAGTACATTTCGGGCGGATACAGTCTGACGGTGAAGTGCTTGATGAAGTGCTTGTAACGGTTTTTCATGCTCCGCACTCCTTCACAGGGGAGGATAGTGTGGAGATATCATGTCATGGCTCGATATATATTCAACAGAAGATAGTGGAGTTGCTTTTTAGCAAAGGGGCGCGAATGGCACTTGCAGGTGAGTTTACACGCCGTGCTTTTCGCAACGGGAAGTTTGATCTGAGCCAGGCTGAGGCAGTGGCTGACCTGATTTCATCCACATCAAGGGCATCGCACAGGGTGGCCATGAACCAGATGCGTGGTGGTTTCGCTCAAAAGCTTGCCGATCTGCGAGATAAATTGCTGCAGTTTGTTTCACTGATTGAGCTGGAACTCGATTTTTCAGAGGAGGATGTTGAGTTTGCCAACCGTGATAAGCTTTATGAGCTCACCAAAGAGATTGAAAGGGAAATCAATCGGCTGGCCGGCTCTTTCCAGCTTGGTAACGCTATCAAGAGCGGTATCCCCGTTGCAATCATCGGGGAGACCAATGCAGGCAAATCTACCCTGCTCAATTTGCTGCTTAACGAAGAGAAAGCAATCGTTAGCGATATCCATGGTACCACACGCGATGTAATTGAGGATACCATGAACATAGGAGGAGTCCTGTTCAGATTTATTGACACCGCTGGTATCCGGCAAACCTCCGACGCTATTGAAACGATGGGTATTGAACGTACGTTCCGAAAGATAGAACAGGCATCCATAGTTTTGTGGATGATAGACCTTACAACACCACATGAAAAGATCGCAGCGCTGGCAACATCCATTATACCGAAGCTGAAAGACAAGCATGTGATCCTGCTGTTTAACAAAGCCGATTTAATTCCGGATGATCAACTTGACGAATTCGGGACTATCCTTCCTGAAGTAGAGGGCGAAAGGCTCTTTATTTCAGCGAAAGCTAACTACAATACCGATCGTCTTCAGGAACTGCTGGTAAAAGCTTTTGCTATACCTTCTATTGGCGAAGATGATGTGATTGTCACCAATCTCCGTCATTATGAGGCCTTGAGCAAAGCACTGGAGGCTATTCGCCGTGTAAAGCATGGGCTTGAAACCGGTATTACCCACGACTTTATTTCACAGGATATCCGTGAGTGCATGTTTTTCCTTGGCGAAATTACCGGGCAGATCTCCACCGATGAAATTCTGGGCAACATCTTCTCCAAGTTTTGTATAGGAAAATAATGCTGTTTCACACTCAAAAAGCGTTTTACAGAGTTCTCTTTTCCCAAAAGATAGTATGTTATTTATTGAGTTTCTATATCCTTCTTTAACAGACTAATTTCAGTAGATGCCCGCAATTTAATTTCCGAGCTTAATATTATTTTTTTGTTTGCAACAGAAGGGTTCGCTATTTTTTCCAAAATTAGATTTGCAGCTGTTTCCCCCATCATTTTTTTGGGTTGCTCAATACTCGTAAGTTGTGGATATACAACCGTTGAGAGAATTGTGCCTGAAAAACTGGCCATCGCTACTTCTTTAGGAATTTTAATTTGGTTGTATTTCAGATAGTTCATAGCGCCAAGTGCGAGTGTTTCAGTGAAAGTAAAAATTGCATCGAACTTAACACCTCTATTTAGCAGTTTTTCGGCAGCCACGCCTCCATCATCAAAAGTCATTCCCGTATATACGACCAGTGATTCATCATAGGATATGCTAAACTTATTTAAGGCATCTTTGTATCCACGTATTCTTTCAACAGAGTTGTAAATATAATTAGGACCTTGTATATATACGATTTTTCTTCGGCCCAAGCGTATAAGATGCTCTATCATGAAAAATGTTTCCCGATAGTCATCTACAATAACATTCGGCACATTCATACCAAAAGGTATCCTGTCATAAAACACAATAGGAATGCCGTTGTCCTGCAAACGAAGATATTCTTTTTTGTTTGTTTTGTAATCGCAGGGACAAATAATGATCCCGTCGACCATGAAATTTTCCATCAGCTGGAGATTCTCCCGTTCCCTTACCGGATCTTCATCCGATTGTGCGATAATCACTTTATAGCCGGTCTTGTTCAGGGTTTCCTGAATACCGGTTATAACCTCCGATGCAAATGGGGTGACCATTTCAGGTACCAGTACTCCGATTGTGTTCGTAACACCATGTTTTAGGCTGAGCCCAATGGGGTTACTCCTGTAATTCAATGCATGTGCCGTCTCTCTTATAAGATCTTTAGTCTCCTTTTTGATATTTTTACTATCATTTAAAGCGCGTGAAACAGTAGAAACTGATAAGCCGAGATGTTTTGCGATATCTTTTATTGTTGTGCGTTTTGGCTTCATTATTTTAATACAAAATACCCCCTTGTAACGAACAAAGATAATTAAAAAATAAATATAATAAAGGAAACAAAATAAAAATTAGATATTATTTTAATTGTAATGCAAACGTTTGCAAACAATGGGAACGTTTGCGGGAACGTTTGCAAAATTAATTAACATACTTTCTTTCTGAGATAATAAGGAGAGGCTTACATTTGTTAAAACTAATTTGTAAATTAACAAGAAAAATTAACGAAAAACGTGAAAAAAAATTTAGTATCGTTTGGTTACGAAAGAGACCAGATAAAAACAGGGATTGTTCATATTGGAGTGGGAAATTTTCACCGTGCACACCTGGAGTATTATACAAATAAGCTGTTGGAAGACTCATCACAGAAAGAGTGGGGTATCTGCGGCTTGAACCTTCTCCCTGGAGATGAGAGGATTGTTAAGGGGCTCGAAAAACAGGACAACCTCTACACACTCACCGTATGCGGAAGAAAGGGAGTGGATGAATCCTATCAGATTGGATCATTGATAGAGCTGATCTGGGCTGTGGAAGATCCCGAAATGGGGCTGAAGAAGCTGGCCGACCCGAACGTGAAGATTATTACCTGCACAATCACAGAGGGAGGATATAATGTAGACCGGTCAACTGGTGAGTTTATCCTTGATAATAAGGATGTTCAGTTTGACCTGGCTAATCCCGCAACCCCAAAAACCGTTTTTGGGTATGTGGCCGAAGGATTGCGCAGGCGTATGAAGAACGGTGCAGGGCCGGTGACATTCCTTACCTGTGACAACCTGCAGCATAACGGCGATACAGCCAAACGGGTTTTCACCTCATTCATGAAAGCACAGGACAAAAAGCTGGAGGCCTGGGTGGAAGAAAATGTCACCTTCCCTAACAGTATGGTAGACCGGATCACCCCTGCTACCACCCCCGATGATGTGAAAAGACTTAATAAGAAAAATGGTACACAAGACGATGTCCCGGTCTATTGCGAGGATTTTATCCAGTGGGTCATCGAGGATAATTTTATTGCCGGCCGTCCCGCATGGGAGAAGGTGGGCGTAGAGTTTACCAACGATGTGACTGCCTTTGAAAACATGAAGTTGAGCCTGCTGAATGCTTCGCACACACTTCTGTCATATCCATCATTCCTTAGCGGTTACAGAAAAGTAGACGAGGCGATGCATGATAAGCGCTTTGCGAAACTGTTGCGCGACTTTATGGATATCGACATCACTCCCTATGTGCCGGCACCTGCAAATACCGATCTCGAACTTTATAAGCAGACACTAATTGAACGTTTCGGCAACCGCTCGGTAAGCGACCAGATTAGCCGTCTTTGTGCTGACGGTGCATCGAAGTACCCCGTGTATGTGATGCCCAACCTGATCAGCATGATCCGCGACAAGGCAGATATGAAGCGTGTTGCCTTTTCTATTGCCAGTTACCGCCACTACCTCAAATATAGAATCGATGACAAGGGCGTATCGTTCGATATAAACGATCCGTGGCTCACTGGTGAGGACTTGCAGTTGATAGAGAGTAACGACCCGATTGATTTTCTTGGCATTTCTCCGTTTCATAGTACCGACCTGAAGAAAGCGGATGCTTTTGTGAAAGTTTATTTGGAGATGGTTCGCGATTTGAAAGAAAAAGGGGTGTTGACTCTTTTGGAATCAATTATATAAGAATGTGGTTGTTGCAGTTTTTCACACTTTAAACAGCATTTAAAACAATTATATGAAAACACAAAAGTATGGGATTGCTCCCTTTCTGGTATTGACATTTATCTATTTTATCGTGGGATTTATGACCACCGTAAACGGACAGTGTCAGGGACCTCTGAAAGTGGCCTTCTTGGCAGATGCAGAGAATCTGAGAAATACATTTACAACGCTTATCTCTTTCTTTTTCTTTCTGGGATATCTTGTCAACAGTCCGCTTGGAGGCAGATGGATTGACCGGCACGGGTTTAAGACGACCGTGTTGCGGGCACTCTGGATTATGACGGCTGGTGTACTTCTGTATGCTCTTTCATCATGGATGTCGATCAACTATAGTCATTTGGTGCTGGGCATTTCAACAGATACTATCCCTTACGGGTTCTTTGTTTTTCTGCTCGGTTCCTTTATGATGGGTACATCGGCGGCAGTTTTGCAGGTAGTAATCAACCCCTATATATCGGCCTATCCGCTGAAAGGAACGCAGCCGGTACAGCGGGTTAACATCTCCTTCTCATTTAACTCGTTTGCTACCACCATCGCCCCTTTCTTTGTGACTGTAGTGATGTTTGCCGGTATTCCTCTCGAACAGGTAACAGCCGGACAGGTGCTGATCCCCTTTCTGGCAATTGCTGCCTGTGTCATTATTATTGCACTTATCACAAGCAGGCTGCCTCTGCCCGATCTTGAAGGTATCCGGTCTAATCCCGATAGAAAACTTGAGAAGAGTATCTGGTCGTTCAGCCACTTCAAGCTGGGGGTGATCGCTATTTTCTTCTATGTGGGTGCAGAAGTGGCAATAGGGGTGAATGTCAATCTTCATGCGATGGAGATCGAAAAAGAGGGAGCGTTGCTCTCCTTCTTCGGGAATCCCAACCTGATGGTTGGGAGTGTAGACCTCGGTATACCTGCGCTGCTTGCCACGCTCTACTGGGGTGGCCTCATGGTTGGCAGAATCATCTCCGGTACATTGAAGAAGATATCACCTCGTACACAGCTGGTGGCGACAACGGTTGCTGCCATTATCCTCACGATCACCGCCATTCTGCTAAATAACCTGTGGATACTCGTTGCTGTAGGCCTTTGCCACTCTGTGATGTGGGGATGTATTTTTACCCTTTCCACCAACGGATTGAAAGAATATACTTCAAAAGCTTCCGGCATATTTATGATGGGGGTGTTTGGTGGTGCGGTATTTCCAGTGTTGCAGGGTGTGATGGCCGACTTGTTCGGATCCTGGCAATGGACATGGTCAATTGTGATCATTTGTGAACTGGTAATGCTCTGTTATGCACTCTATGGGTCAAGGACCAATGAGGTTAAAAATCTCACCCCGGTAACTGAATAATAAATGAGAGCTATGAATATAAAAAAACAGATAAACGGAATCCAGCATATTGGTATCCCCACCAACGACATTGAAAAAACGGTTTGTTTCTACAAGGGGCTTGGCTTTGAGGTTGCTCTTGAAACGGTGAACGAGGCGGCAGGAGAGAAGGTGGCTTTTCTGCAGATGAAGAATCTGACGATTGAAACCTATGAGAACGGTTGTTCTGAGATGAAAGCCGGGGCCATTGATCACATCGCAATGGATGTTACCGGTATCGATACACTTTTCAGTGAAATAAAAGCCGCCGGGCATACCATGATCCATGATTCGGTGCAGTTTCTTCCCTTCTGGAAACACGGTGTGCGGTTCTTCACCATCTTAGGGCCCAATGAAGAGAAAATTGAGTTTTCGGAAATGCTAACTTCACCAGCTGATGATGTGGAATAGGAAAAAGCCGGTTATTGCCGGTATTGGTGAACTCCTTTGGGATATGTTCCCGGAGGGGAAAAAGGCAGGAGGTGCTCCGGTGAATTTTGTCTATCACGCCACCGCTTCGGGTGCCGACGGTTACGCGATCAGTGCCGTGGGAGACGATTCACTGGGCAACGAGATCCTAAGCCTTGTTGAAGGTATAGGTATCCATCTTCTCATAGAAAAGGTGGATCAGCCTACGGGAACTGTACAGGTGGCCCTGGATAAGGGGGTGCCGTCATACACCATCACCGAGGGGGTGGCATGGGATTATATCCCATTTACTGCGAAAATGGTGGAGATTGCAAGAAAAACCGATGCGGTGTGCTTTGGCACACTGGCACAACGTTCAGAAACATCGAAAGGGACCATACGTGCATTTTTATCGCAAGTGCCCGTCAATGCTTTCAGAATTCTCGATATCAACCTGAGAGCTCCTTTTTATACCGAAGGACTTATAGAGGAATCCTTACGGTTGTGCAACATTCTAAAATTGAACGACGATGAATTGATGATTTTAAAGAGAATGTTTTCTCTGAATGAAATCGATGATAGTAGTGCCTGTAGATGGCTTATAGATGCCTATGATTTGCAATATCTGATACTAACGGCAGGTGCAGATTATAGTATGATCCTTTCACCGGAAACCATCTCTTTTCTGGAGACACCTAGGGTGGATGTGGTGGATACCGTAGGGGCCGGCGATTCGTTTACCGGTGCTTTTATAACCAGCCTGTTAAAGGGAGATACACTGGAGAAGGCACACCGTGCCGCCGTGGATAAAGCCGCGGCAGTGTGTACAGTTGCCGGCGCCTGGACAGTAGAATCGTAGAAGTTTTTTAACGCACAAAATTCTCAATATTTTAAAATGTTGTTTTCCTTTGCAACCTTAATTAAAAAACTAAATAAATTGTAAATGATAATGAGTACAAAATTTGCAAGAATTAATTTCTTGTTGATGTTCACTTTTTTCTTGAATATCATGGGGCTGTCTGCGCAGAACATTACCCTGAGAGGAAATGTGTCAGACGGGAACAATGAACCCCTTATTGGGGTGAACGTAGTGCAAAAGGGCACTACCAACGGAACAGTAACAGATATAGACGGTAATTTTAATTTACAGGTTCCCAAGGGATCTGTCATTGCCTTCTCATATATCGGCTTCCTGACTCAGGAATTACCCGCCGCTGACTCAGGAGTGATGAATGTTGTAATGTCTGAGGATACAGGTCTTCTTGATGAAGTGGTTGTGGTGGGGTACGGAACGCAATCAAGATATACCCTGACAACGGCTATTGGACAATATAGCGGAGAGAAGATGGAGGGATCTCCTGTGAATTCTATTGGTGAAAATCTTAAAGGAAAGGTATCCGGATTGCGTGTAGCAACCACTAGTATGGAACCAGGTGCCAATCCTAGATTTCTTATTAGAGGAGGATCATCTATCAACCAGTCCAATGATCCGATTATCATGGTGGATGGTGTACAAAGAGATATGACGGGTTTAAATCCCAATGATATTGAATCGATTGAAATTCTCAAAGATGCAGCCTCTGCCGGAATATATGGTTCAAGGGCATCGAATGGTGTGATTCTTATTACAACTAAAAAAGGCACATCATCAAAAAAATCTCAGATTGTATTCAATGCACAGTTAGGTTATCAGCAACCTGAGAGAAAATATGATCTGATGAATGCAGCAGATTATCTGAGAATAGTTCGCCCCGCTTTGGAGGAAAGCCTTTTTCCTTCAGTACTTTATGGAGCAGAATCTGCTGGTACAGGAAATAATGAAGGGTCAAAATGGACTCCTCGTTATCTTGAAGATGGTGAAGCTGTACCCAATGGTTGGCAATCTATTATTGATCCTGTTAATCCTACAAAAACAATTATTTTCCAGGATAACGATCAGCAATCACAATGGTTTGGAGATGCACTTTGGCAGTCTTACTATGTAGGTGTTAACGGTGGTGCTGATAAGATGACTTATGCTGCTTCTGCCGGGTATACTTCCGATTCAGGAATGGGGGTGGCTACAGGTTTTGATCGGTTTACTTTTCATGGAAATACCTCCTTTGAAGTAGTGAAAAACCTTACTGCTTCAACTACTTTCGATTATGGTGAAACTAAGATGGAAGATTTTCCCAGTAATACCCGTAATACGGTAATCAGAGGACTCTCCATTCCCAACACTCATCGTGATTATCTGGAAGATGGGACGCCTGCGCTTGGGACAAACAATACTACTATCACGGCCGCTTTTTATGATCGCTATTATGTGAGAAACAATATACAAAAACGGTCCAGTTTTAATATGAATTTGAATTGGAAAATTGTTGATGGATTAAATGCCGTTGTGCAGATTTCGAATCATAACAGACATACCCGCAGCAACTCATTTATAAAAGCAAATGCGATAAGTACTCTCCGGGAAACAAGAGAGGGATTTTCGGAGTTGAACCGTGTCAACTTCCAGACTTATTTGAATTATAAGAAATCATTTGCTGATAAACATAGAATAGACCTACTAGGCGGATATGATTTTAACTATGATAAAGTGAATAGTCTTGATGCAGCTGTGACTGGTGCGATTTCAGATAAAGTCCCAACTTTAAATGCCGGTACGGAGTCTGTCAGTGGTTATCCTACAAATACCAGAACCAGGGAAGCAATGATCTCTTACTTCGGACGTGGCAATTATAGTTTCTTGGATCGCTATATGCTCTCTCTTACCATGCGTGCTGATGCTTCATCAAAGTTTGCAAAAGAAAACAGATGGGGTTATTTCCCTGCAACTTCTTTTGGCTGGCTGATTTCAGAAGAGCCATTCTGGAATGTTGAAGATATGAACATGTTCAAGTTGCGCCTAAGTTACGGCCTTACGGGAAACAACGGAATAGGTCTGTATGATACATATGGCAGTTATAACATCGGAAATATTTACAATGGGAATGCAACAACTACATTAGGAATTATGCCTAATCATGGTTTAACATGGGAAACCACTTCTCAGTTTAATATTGGCGTAGATCTTGGGTTCTTCGATAACCGGATACGCGTGATTGCTGACTATTACAACAAGGTTACTTCTGACCTGCTTTTTGACATTACCCTACCAGATATTACCGGCTACAGTACCGCTACCGCAAATATTGGGAAAGTGCGCTTCTACGGTGCCGATTTTGAGCTTTCTTCAGTGAACATCAGGAAGAAGAACTTCGAATGGAGCACAGATTTCACTTATAGTTACAACATGAACAAAGTGTTGAAATTACCTGACAATGGAATACCCGGTAATCGCATCAATGGAATAATATTGGGTGATGGTACACAGTATGGAGGAATAGCCGAGGGAGAGCGACTCGGTCGTTTCTACGGATACAAAGTGGATCATATTCTGGAAACCGAGGCACAAGCTGATGCGGCATTGTATGATGCCCTTTCAAGAGGATTCAGAAGATCCGATCGTTTGAATTCTTCTTCCGATCCTGCATTGGCAGGTCGAAAAGATGTTGGTGATTATGAATGGAAGAATAGACCCGGTTCTTCAACAGATGCAAATGGTAACGACATTATCAATGCCGAAGACCAATTTTTGCTTGGTTATGTTGCCCCACATTCAACAGGAGGTTTGACAAACAATTTTAGATACAGGAATTTTAGTCTCTCGATTACCCTCGATTACGCATTGGGACATAGCATTTTCAATGCTATGCAAATGCGCTATTTTATGGCTACTATGGGGAATGCAAATTACAATCTTGTGAACGATGTAAAAACTGCATGGAAAAAACCGGGTGACAATACGAAATATGCGCGATTCACTGCAAATGATCCTGATTGGGGTAACAGAAACTATGGACGTACATCAGATATTTTCACTGAAAAGGGAGATTACTTGGCTCTGAGAGATGTTGTCTTTTCCTATGATTTATCGTCAAAACTGATCAGATCATTTGGTATGCAGAATCTTACACTTTCGCTTTCGGGTAACACATTGATGTATTTTACAGCTGTAAAAGGGGTGTCACCAGAGGCTGTTACTACAGGTGGACTGTATAGTTATGCCGATACATACAGTAAGAATTATAACCCATACCCTCCTGCAAGAAAAATATTGTTTGGGTTAAAAGCGGTATTCTAATTTTTGGTATCAATAATAACTTCTAAAATAAAATGAAAAAGAAAAATATACTTGTACTTTTCAGTCTATTTATATTCATGGCAAGTTGTCACGACAGATTGGATATTATCCAGGACAACCGCCTGTCTGCATCAAATATGTGGCAGGATGAGGAGGATTTGAAATCAGCAACATATGGTGCCTACTATTATTTAAGAAATACGATGAAGACCAATGTCATTTATTGGGGTGAATATAGAAATGGTCTTTGGGGCCCAGGGACTCATGGGACACTTCTCAACAATAACCAAGCAGATGTTGTTTCAGCTACAATGTCAGCCACAAACCCCTATGCAAGTTGGACAAATCTTTATACTACAATTAATCTCGTTAATCTGATTATCAAATATGGTCAGAATATGGAGATTAATGAAGAAGCTCGTAATTTTGCTCTTTCAAACGCATATTTTATAAGAGCTTATACCTATTTCTGGATCGGCCGGATTTGGGGAGATGCTCCTCTTGCACTGGAAGGATTCGAATCAACCTCTCAGGATCTCTATCTACACCGGTCTCCACAAGCAGATGTTTTTAATCAGGTTGAGTCAGACTTGGTTGCGGCTGAACAATTTTTGACGGGAACTGGAGACAAGACAATTCTTACACCTGCAGCTCTAGCAATGTTGAAAGCAGATTTTGGTTTGTGGATGTATAGGATCCAGAATGGAGGTGATAAGTACTTAACATATGCCGAATCAGCAATTTCTTCACTCTCATTAAACCCTTCAAGACTTGAGAATGAATTCTCTGCAATTTTCAGCCCATCTAACAAACGGGGTAAAGAGATTATATTCGTAATTCCCAATGAGTATGGAGAATCTGAAGGTGGTTTTCCGTCACAACATACATGGAACAGAGGATATATCGACCCTGCCTATGCCAACACAGAAGTGCCTATAGGCGAGAATCAGTGGTGGCTTTATACAGATGACTACATTAACATTATTACATCTGATCCTACTGATATACGAATACCGGTAACATATGGGCATGGACCTTATGGTACAGGTGGACTCGAAGTAAGATGGGCAAACAAATTTGTCGGACAGATGATTTCTGGCACCAGAGTGCTCGATTCTGATATTGTTATCTACCGTTATGCACAAGCTTATCTGTTTGATGCGGAAATAAAATATTACAGGAAGAATTACACTGGAGCTTTGAATTCATTAGGAGTAATTACCAACAGAGCATATAGCAATATTAACTACTACAATGATGAAACCGATAGTGCAGTACTCGAGGCAATTGTTACTGAAAACATCAAGGAGTTTGCCTCTGAAGCAAATACTTGGTGGACTTTGATTCGTACTGATAAGGTATGGGATTACAATAAAAGTCTCGCAAGTCAAAAAAGTAAAAAGAATATTTTACTTTGGCCAATAACCCAGTCCGCATTAAATCGGAATTATAATTTAGCCCAAACCGAAGGATGGCAGGGTCAATAATTAATACCAAAAAAATAATAACTAATATGAAAAATAATTTGTATTTAATTATACTAACACTGCTTGCATTGATTTTGACAAACTGTAGTGTAGATGCGGAATCAGATCTGGTTCAAGAAGCTGATCAGACTCGTATTAGTATTTTCCCCTCAGAACTACTATTTGTGGCCGATGGAGCTACTGAAAGTGGGGATGAAGTTTTAAACGCTATTGTAACTGTTAATCCCTTTCGAAAAAAATATCACAATTGGATAGCATCATTGGAGGAAAACAGTTGGGCATCAATAGAGCCGATAACTTTCGATGGTGACGATGTGACAGAGAAAGGTCTTAAAATTAAAGTGCAACCCAACAAGAACTATAAGAGAAGTATGACGCTGACCATTACACTCGATGATGGTACAGCAAATAATTTTAAAATTGTTCAGATTGGAGAGAAGGCAGATGCTTATGTGAATATCCACAATGGAATCACCCAATTGGAATATATGGCAGATGATATTAAACCCAAGACCCTCTCATTTGACACAAATATGAGTGATTATCATATCGAAGTGGCAGAGGGTGTCGACTGGATCAATGTAGTGGATAAGGGTAATAATCACATTGAAATTGTACCGACAGAGAATACGGCTGAAGATGCAGGTGAACGAGAAGCTAAAATATTTATTCATGTAGGAACACCTGAAACAAGTGAGGCTGTGGCAGTTGTTTACATAAAACAATTGGCTCCTGAAACATTTAGTTTTATCTGGGGATCATCGCTTCCCGACCACAAGAATGTAGGTAAAGCAATCAAGATGGAAAAGTTGGAAGAGGGCCTCTTCAGGATTGATGCCTATTTCCGGAATGGCACACTTCGTATCGGACGGTACGCTGACGAACAGAGATATCCGCAATACTATTTGATAGCCGACAGTAGAATAGGTGTGATCGAAAACGAAGACTCCGATAACAGAGACATCACTATTCCTGCCATCGATATTGATGGAATGAGATCATTGCTGATCAACCTGACTACACTGCAGTATACGCTTGAAAGAATTACAACGCAAAACAGTATGCCGGATCATATGCTCTCTGAATACCCGACACGAAAATATATTGCGCGTGACGGAACCATGAAGGAGTGGATTGTTGCAGCGATTCGCTGGGATGGAGGAAATATTATTCCAAAATTGGGAGGAAAACTGGTGCCATCGGCTCAGACTGCTTCGGGAGGATATAAATCCAATGATGAACTTCCTCAACATGTTCTTGATCCAAAGCTGAATCCGGCATACGAAGAGGCTGAAAACGGAGGACAACTACAGGGAGATGATAAATATGGACGTATTTATTCATATAGTGAGATGCTTACAGGAGTAGCACGGGGTGGTATTGACGGTGCAATTAACCAAACTTTTCCTGTCGGCTGGAGAGCAGGTGATAAGATTGTAGATGCTGCTGGAAATGAAATAATAATTGACTATGTTACAAATGCTATGATGACTGGAGATAATTCAATTGATGAGACAAATCACCCCACACTAACATGGCAACTTCAAGGGATATGTCCATATGGTTATCACATTGCCAATGCTCAGGATTGGCTTGATCTTGCATATTCTATGAGTGTTAAATCTCAGGAAGATAGTTATCCGGTAAATGCCGAAAATATAACATACAAGCAATTTATGACAACATCAAAAGGAATTAATAATATGGCTGCCTGGTTACGTAATACTACTCATTGGCAAAATACCCCCATTGCAGATGGTGCAGATGCATTTGGATTTAATTATTTCCCCACTGGATTCAGATATTTGAAACAAGGATGGCAAATGTATGGTTTAAGAAAGCAGGTTTGGGTACCTTTGTTGTTTAACGAGACCAAAGCCTATAGATTAAATGTTGTTATTAATAATAATGCCCATACATATGTGGATATGAGGAATGTAGATAATGGAAATGCAATTTTGCCCTTCCGATGTGTGAGAAATTATAAGCATGAATTAGAATAATTGTCAATAACATGTTGAAAATAATTAGAGCTTTCTTTTTGTGCCTTCTGCTCCTATCCTGTTCCCCAGAAGAGAGTGACCCGGTTGATCCGGGAAACTCTCCCGGCCAGGTTGGACAGTTGCGAAGACCCAAAAAGGCAAATAATAAAGTTGTGGCCCACAGAGGCGGGTCAATGGAAAAAAAGTGTCCCGACAATTCAATCGAAGCACTTAATTATGCGATTGACATCGGTTGTTATGCATCAGAGGCTGATGTCTATATCACCAAAGATAATCATGTGATTGTTGCGCATACGGACAGAGAGGATAAGATTAATGGATTGCATCCCTGGAAAGCCACTTATGCACAGATAATCGCTGCAGGTAAATTGGCTAACGGTGAGACAATCCCTAGACTTGAAGATTATCTTAAGAGAGTGCTTGACGCCGGTACCATCATGCTATGGATCGATATTAAAAGCATAGCATCTCTTCCTCAGAGTGAGGGTAATGAATACTCTTCAAGATGTGCTGAACGCACTTCTGAAATAGTCAGGGAAATGAAGGCCAATCATTTCGTGGAATTTATTGTTGGTAGAGCTGAAGTCCTCAAACGAACAATCAATGCTTCTAGAGGAGATTGGTCTTGTGGATATATGAACACATCCATGTCTCCTTCTTCTTTCCAACAGAATGGTTATAATTGGGCAAATTTTTCCATATCTTCCATATTTTATAATAATGGTGAAGTAAAAGGAAATTATACCATTGATGATTATGCGAAAAACGGTGTCAGAATAAGTGTTTATAATGTAGATACTGATAACAATAGGGCTTGGTACATTTCGAATATAGATAAATTGTATGCTATAACAACTAATTATCCAAAAATCTTGTTGGATGAAATTAGAAATAATTGAAACTAACTATTTATGTTCTTCTAACTTTTTTATCAGTAGAATTGGGTTCATATGTTCAATGAAAAATTCTCTTATTTTGTTACGCTGTTGACAATCTTACTTCATTGCAGCTCCAATTGTGTTTCTCTGTCAGATGCAAACAGGAGTGTAAGTGTCGGTTTAAAAGTGTGTAATCCTGGAAAATTGCTTTATGGTTCAGTGCTGCCTGACAAAATAATTTGTATGCCATTACGACAAACTACCCTCAAGCCTTACTTAACTTAAAGCGATAGATCAAAATATTAAACAAGTATTAGATGAAAACAAAACTATTTATTATCCTCTCATTGATTATTGTTCAGTTTTCAATAGTTTACTGCCAGAGTGCAAAAGGACTTCATACTGTAAAGGTGAGTAATCTGCAGGAATTACAGGGCTACTTCTCCTATAAGCCTGACGCAGATATTATAATCAGCGCCCATCGTGGCGGAATGCTCCCTGGTTATCCTGAGAATTGCATTGAGTCTTGCGAAAAGACTCTCTCGCTCATTCCCTCCTTTTTTGAGATCGATCCTCGCTTCACCAAAGATGGGGTCATGGTGCTGATGCACGATGCTGATATCAAGCGCACCACCAATGGTGAGGGACTGGTTTCAGACTATACCTACAAAGAGCTGCAACAGTTCAACCTCAAGGATAGGGACGGAAATGTTACTCCATACAAGATTCCTACAATAGTGGAGATGTTTGAGTGGGGAAAAGAAAAGACTGTTTTCAACCTTGACAACAAGGACAATGGGCCTCATACCTGGGATTATTATATCAAGCAGCTGAAGGAGGGAGGTGAGTGGTATCCCTATAAAAATATCATGCTGAGTGTCAGGTCGCTCAAAGAGGCAATGTATTACTGGGAAAATGGAGTGAATGACAGGATGTTCTGTGTGGAGATCAGCTCAAAGGAACATTTCGATGCTTATGACAGTTCGCCCATCCCCTGGAACCAGATTATGGCCTATATCCGCCTCACGGTGGACCCGGAACAGGAAGAACTTTATGGAATGCTGCATGAGAGAGGGGTGTCCATTATGACATCAATTCACCCTACTGCAGACAGGGTGGGTAAAAAGAAAGACCGCCGTATTGCATATCTGCGCGAATTGGTAGCCATGCCCGACATCATAGAGACTGATTATCCATCAGAATTTACAGAACTGCCACGGACAAGAGAAGAATTGAGCAGTTTAAGAGAAAAGGCAGTAAAACGAATTGGAAATTAACAGAAAATCAATATATTGCAACAACTGGATAAAGCAACTTTCTTGGTTGCAAAAGTCACATTGATACATGGTTAGAGTGCATTGGTGAATAATAAACTGTTATACTTTACGATAATGATGCTCTCTATCTGAGAAACCGTCAGGTTACGTAAGCTCCTATTAGATATTAATGGTAGATAATAATCATTATAGTGTAACGTTTTATGTAACAACGATACTGCATATTCGGTAACAGTGATGTATCAGTCGCAAAGATAATTTTTCTGATTATTCCTTATCAGATTGTTCATGAAAATGGTTTTATATTTTGCATCCTATAGTTCTTCCTTTTTTAAGGAAAGTGTTATCCCTGACTCTACCTGGGGAATATATCAAGCGTAAAAAAAGCTTTATAAATCACTTCAACGAGAGATGGTTGATTTTCAAATTTATCAAGAATTACCACTAGCGAGAATGGACGATTAAGATGATGTGTAGAACCGAAGCTTGTTTATGGGACCAAGCTTAAAGTAAAAGAACTGATGAGTCTGTAAGTATTTGAATATATTGAATCCTGGTATAATCATAAAAGAAGATTATCGGCGTTGGAAAGCTTGGCCATTGATGAGTTCTGGGAGTAGTATAAAATTAAAAAAAGAATCGATTATAAATGTTGATTAACTTTTTGTTTCAATTAAGTTGGTAAGTCCAGTTTTTTATTCTGATACCGAAAATTGGCAAAGATAGTTGGGATAGAAATAAATCTACAACACCTTGCTCATGGCCGTATAATCTGGGCGGCCGGCATATATGAAGAGCAATGAACCTCCTTTTATGGTGTTGATGACAGGTTTTGTCAGCTCTTTGGGAAGCGCCGGGCAACCGAAGCTACGGCCCAGCCTTCCGGTAGATTTAATAACCTTCTCACTGCAATAATCGGCTCCGTGGATTACGATGGCCCGAGATCTTGCCTTGTCGTTAATGCCCTCTTCCAAACCGTCCAGCTGAAGCGAATATCCATTACTTCCGTTATATGTGCCGGCTGTACGGTAAAAACCCAATGAACTTTTGTGTGAACCGCTCAGGTTTGAGAATGATGTAGCAAAGTTTTCTCCACTGTTGCGCCCGTGTGAAACATAAGAAACAAAGAGTACCTTTCTCTTTTCCAAATCAAGGACGTACATCCTTTTTTCGGATGATGGGAGACTGAAATCGATCACCGTAAGCAGAGGATTGTTATTGATATTTAACTTTGTATAACCGGTGTATGCAGATTTGAAGGCGTCGAAATGCATTATTTCGCAAAGATTCATCTGTTCATAGAGTAACTCGCAACCATTTGAAGAGAGTGTTGCTGGTGAAGCGTTTTCCTTTTGATCCTTTTTCCCAATGGGGAAAGAGAGGGAAGAGAATACAAGAAATATGAAAGAGAATATTATTATACGCATAGCCTGTTCAGGAAAAATATTGCCAAATATACTCTATTTTTTTGAATATAATTGTGAGTCCCTACAAAAAGCCTTTGTAATTGTAAACAGGCCAAAATACATATTGATATTCAGCGGATTAATTTAATTAATTTTGATATTTAGGGCCTTTAGGAGCAGACTCATTTGTTAATCAATAACAATAACAACCGACTCTTTAACAGTTGCCCAGTCATATACGAATTGAGAGTGAGACGATGCGTTTCTGACACACATATGAGACCTGGGTGTGGTACCCAGGGATGGACTGTATTCAATTACATTTCTATTGGGATATTGTACCGGAACGCCGTGGATGTAAGCTCCATTAGTAAAACGGGAAGCATAGGGGGCGAATCCGGCAATCTCGCTTGTACCGTCTTTTACGTAGTACATTTTCTCTTTCTTCTCCTGAACAGCGAAAATTCCCGTAGGTGTTTCATGTGCATGCGGCGGCCTGTGCGTACCTGTGGTTGCGGGATTCATACTCAATATATGCCAGCCACCGTTTTCTCTCGTCAATGTTGAAATATTCTGATTGGTGACATCTACCGCTACAACTTTATCAAAACAGATGCTGTCACCCCATACTTTCAGATAACGGTTAGGAACCAGATATTCACCCTCCATAGAAACTCCGGTCACCCTGACCATCTCAATGGTGTCGTTTCCAGTAACTTTCACTATCCACCCATCTCTCCCGTAGCGTACCAATACTGTGTCGCCATATGTACTATAGAGAGGAACCGACTGGTAACGCTCAACACCGAATTGATCGGAAACCCTTCTATAGTCGTTTCTCACGAAACCTTCAATGGTGGGGGCTTCACCGTTCATGTTCTTGTAATTGCTCAAAACACCCCAGCTGCCTCCACGGGAGACTTCATTTTCAATATGGGCAATTCCTTCTTTAATCTTTTCCCATTGAAAACGCCGGACAGTGTCCTTATAAGGGTATTCATCATCAAGCAAATACTTATCGTATTGAATATCTTTTAGCAACCGGATGTCTGTTCCTGTCAGCTTTCTCCTCTCTTCGCCGAGATGGGGTATGGAATCATTATATGTAACGGCTATCTCTTCATTGCCATTCTCCACCGGAGTGCCTGAGCTGCACCCGGTAGGGATAAATGATATAACAGAGAAGAGAAGAAAACAGGCTGTACATCTTTTCATTTGTCGTTATTTTTGCATAGTTGGTATTTGGTTTGACGGATTTGCAAGAATCGATATTTGTAAATATTTATGTATTTTAGAACGTGGTTTAGGGAATAATGTTCATGCAGCCTGCCTCTATCCCCAATGC
>NZ_DIQL01000005.1:79235-121793 GCF_002427225.1 Proteiniphilum sp. UBA5463
GCCTGCCGATTTCCCGTATCTAGTAAGAGAAATAGTTGATGTTTTGCAATAAAGCTATCCGGATATACTGCATAAAACGGAAAAAGATGCAACCGTAGCTAAAAAATAGGGATGTAAGATATTGTTTGTCAATCTATGCAACAATTTGTTCCAGGTTTGCATCAAACATCATCAAACTATTTATTTATCGGAATGTTATATACACAGCTAATTACTATTTAAATTCGTTCTAAATAAACAGATAGATGGCCCAAAACGATTTACCTTCGATTTTTCGTGATTTTGACCCATTAGAAGATAAGATGCTGCGTATTATTGATAATGATGGTAATATTGTCAGTAAAGATCTGATGCCAGTATTGGATGATAGAACTATTACAGATGCCTATAAACAGATGCTGTATGAACGGATAGCCGATGAGATGGCTATCTCATTCCAACGTCAGGGGAGAATGTACACTTATACGCCTAACCTTGGACAGGAGGCTATCCATATTGCAGCCGGAATGAATATCCGTGATGAAGACTGGTTGGTACCAGCTTTTCGTGAAATGGGTACCCTGTTGGCGAAAGGGGTAACAATGAAAGAGATATTCCTCTTTTATAGTGGTAATGAGCATGGCGGAAGTTTCAAGAATGCTAAGCATGTTTTGCCTATTGCCATCTCAATAGGCACCCAGCTTCATCATGCTACCGGCATTGGGTATTCCGTTAAATACCGGAAAAGAGATGAGGTGGTCTTTACTTTTATCGGCGATGGAGGCACTTCGGAAGGAGATTTCAGTGAGGCACTGAACTTTGCAGGTGTATGGAAGGTGCCGGTCGTATTTACCATTCAGAATAATCAGTATGCCATCTCTGTTCCCGTAAGTTCCCAGACCAATTCAATCAACCTGGCTGTTAAGTCGGTCGCGTTCGGTATCCCGGGCATCAAGGTGGACGGAAACGACTTTTTTGCCATGTACCTTGCCTATAAAACGGCATTAGAGTATGCACGCTCTGGCAGGGGAGCCCTGCTAATAGAGGCTTTTACATATCGACTTGGGGCTCATACCACTTCTGACGATCCCACAAAGTACAGGGAGAAGGTGGAGGAAAAGAGATGGAGGCTGGCAGATCCGCTGATCCGATTGAAGCGATATATGGAAAACCAGGGTATATGGAATATAGACGAAGAGAGGCTAAAGGAAGAATACAAGCTACAGATCGACAAGGAGTTTATTGAGGCGGAAAACAATAAATCATACCCGCTGGGCGATCTGTTTCAATACATGTACACTGATATACCGGACGAGTTAAAGAGACAAAAGCAGAAGTATGAACAATTCTTAAGCTGGAAGGAGAAGAGAAAATGAGTATAATGACAATGGTGCAGGCTATCAACAATGCACTGGATATTAAATTGAGTGAAGATGGGAGTATTGTTGTTTATGGAGAAGATGTGGGGTTTGGGGGAGGTGTTTTTCGCGTGACGGAGGGACTGCAGAGAAAATATGGTGTTGAGCGTGTATTCGATTCTCCGCTGGCTGAGTCCGGAATTGCAGGAACTGCCTTGGGGATGGCCGTTTCGGGACTCAGGCCTGTTGTGGAATTACAATTTGAGGGGTTCACCTTTCCGGCCTTCAACCAGATTATCTCAAATGTCTCGCGTTTGCAGAACCGTTCACGGGGAAAATTCAATGTGCCTGTAGTTATTCGTTTCCCTTACGGAGGAGGTATAAATGCGCTCGAACATCATTCCGATAGCCCGGAGGCACTCTTTGCTCATATACCGGGACTGAAGGTGGTGATACCTTCTACTCCGTACGATGCAAAAGGCATGCTGATTTCTGCCATCGAAAGCAATGACCCTGTCATCTTTATGGAGCCGAAACGGATCTATCGTGCTATAAGGCAGGAAGTTTCAGATGAAAAGTTTACCCTTCCCCTGGGAAAGGCGAAGGTGGTTCAAGAAGGGACAGATATAACTCTCGTGGCTTTCGGTGCCATGATTCGTGAGTGCCGGAAGGCAGTTGCAATGGCTGAGGAGGCAGGCATATCTGTAGAACTGATTGATCTGCGCTCTGTTTACCCTATCGACAGGGAGACTGTAGGTAGATCAATAAGAAAAACAGGCCGGATGGTTATCGTCGCCGAAGCACACGAATCGTTCAGCGTCGGATCGGAGTTAATCGCTGTTGCCAATGAGGAGGCTTTTCTTTATCTGGAAGCGCCGCCGGTGAGGGTGATGGGGTTCGATACTGTTGTTCCCCTGGCACAGGGCGAAAGATACTATGTTATTTCGCCAGACCGTATTTACTATGAGATCGAAAAGAGTATCCATTTTTAACTTTTCGCAGCATGAAGTATGTATTTAACTTTCCCGATCTGGGTGAAGGGCTTGAGGAGGGAACTATCCTGGAGTGGTATGTAAAAGAAGGGGATAGAGTGAAGGTGGGTGATCTGGTTGTTCAGATGGAGACCGACAAGGTGGTGGCGGATATCCCTTCTCCGAAAAGCGGAATTATTACAGCTTGCTATGGAGCTGCAGGTGATGTGATACCTGTTGGATCACCCCTTGTGGATATTGAACTGGAAGGGGTTGAAAACGAGCAAGGCTCTGTAAAAGTAGAACAGCCTTATCAGACAATCACCGAACAAGAAGATGTAGCTGCAGTTGTCGGCACCATGGAACTGGCCGATAAGAATATCATTCAGGCGCCAAGCGATGAAGGATCTCTTGAAATAGTGAACCACAAAAGCGGATCGCGAAAAGTACTTGCAACACCTGCAACACGTGCCATGGCGAAGAAGATGAATATTGATATCAGCAATATAAAAGGAAGCGGCCCTTTAGGAAGGGTAATGGATAAGGATATTGTGAGCTTTAAAGAAAGTAGGGAGCAGAAAGCCGATAGAAAAGAACAGCTCAATGGTATTCCCGATGATGTGACCTACCAGCCGCTGACACAAATAAGAAAAACTATTGCCAGGAACATGCTGAAATCTAAACAGAACGCAGCTCATATGTCAATATTCGAAGAGGTGGAAATATCAGGATTGATACAGCTGAAAGATAAGCTCATGCACAAGCTTGCCGATAAAGGAGTCAAGCTTACTTATCTTCCTTTTATCGTTAAAGCGGTAGCCCTGGCATTAAAGCAACATTCGCAGCTCAATTCGCAGATTGATTTTGAAAACAACCGGATGATTATCAGCAATAGATATAATATTGCTATCGCTGTAGATGCACCGGATGGATTGGTCGTTCCTGTGATTCGTGACGCAGATAAGCTTTCAATCTTTCAAATAGCGATGCGCACCGGTGAGCTGGCCACAAAGGCGAGGTCAAGAAAACTGACGCTGGATGATTTGAAAGGGGGTTCTTTTTCAATAACCAGCTTTGGTTCCATCGGCGGTATCTTCGCCACACCGGTGCTTAATTATCCACAGGCAGGCATACTTGGGATAGGGCGTATTCTAAAAACACCCATTGTAAAGAATAATGAAATAGTTATCGGAAATATTATGCCTCTTTCGCTCACGGTAGACCATCGCATAGTGGATGGTGGAGAGACTGCCCGGTTTATCCGTAAGGTGATGGAGTTTCTCTCCGAACCGGTTTCATTATTGCTGGATCTGTAGATAATGGAAGGAGCTGTTTGCCAAATATATTTAAAGCAGATTCTTTCTCTTATCAATGAAAAATCATCATATCAAAATAATTGAAAATAATCTTTACCGGCATTTGTAAGTTATCAGCAAATTGCGACTTATCTGGTCTATGAACGTCTCGCATTGATCATTAGGAGTTTAGGCGATCACTTGGTGGAGTATTTCCAAATAGCCATGACGAGAAAAGAGAAGCATGTTTTGTTTTCTTTATGAACTAATCAATGCATTTATGCGGTTTTTACTTGAGAAACTGAAAATAAAAATTTAATTTTGCTACAAATCGCATTCATTGAAAAAGAGGTTTTCCATATCATTCATTCTATTGGCTGCATTATTGCTGCTGATGTCTGGGATTATACCACATCACCATCACGACGGCTTACCCTGTGTGATGATGGAATGTTGCGAAACGGACAACATACCTGGCGATATACACAGACATGCTGCCGGCAGCGGAAAAAACGGACAATCATGTGTTGCTGATGCCGACTACTTTGTCCCCGGTTCCGAGAATAAGATTAAATACAAGGTATCTATCTGTGGTGGTTGCGATAATCTGAATCATATACACCTGTTCCCCCTCTTTTTTCTTGTGGCGGACTATGTTGCAGTTCCCGGCGAAAACACGTTAAACAAAACCGGTTACTGGGAATATACAGCGTTTTACATATCTCCTGGAAATACACAAATCCATGGCCTACGTGCCCCTCCCTTTCTATACTGATCGACCTGTAAGTACATTGATGTAAGAGATAACTTCCTGCCCTTTGAATTTTCATGATTCAATGAGATGCCCCGTTTATTTACCTCTTATTGTAAGCCTGTTCTGACCGGGACATGAGATATCCTCATTATTCAAGTATATTATTTTATGTACTCTGCGACTTACCGTGTTGATCCTTTTTTTTACATTCAGATTTTTTAGTCAGTTAAATAATTACAGCCTTTTGTAGAGGCTATTCTTTTAAAAACAGATGAAATCTATTATAGTACTACATTTATTCATTATTTCCGTGCTCTCTGTTGCCGGCTGCAGCCCGGAGAAAAACAATAAATACTCTTCAACAGATGAGGCACACAAACAGATAAAAAACGTGGATTCACATTGTCACGATGATGAAGAAGATCATGATCATATTGATGAGATCACTTTTACCACTCAACAGGCTGAAGCGGCCGGACTGCAGCTGGAAACTATTGTGCCGGCCACTTTTACCGATGTTATCAGGACGAGCGGCCATATCATGCCGGCTTTGGGAGATGAGGCTATTATTGCTGCCACTTCCAGCGGAACAGTATCGTTTGCGGGAGCCACATTCACTGATGGTGTGGCCGTGAGGGCTGGTGAGGCCATAGTAGTCATCTCATCGAAAAACATTCAGGATGGTGACCCTGTCATAAAAACCCGGGTAGAGTTTGAGACAGCAGAAAAAGAGTACCGACGTGCCGGGGAGCTGGTGAAAGAGCAAGTTATTTCAACCAGGGAGTATGAACAGAGGCGTCTGGAATACGAAATGGCAAAAAACAGCTTTGAGGCTCTGGCTGCCCATGCCACACCTGGTGGTGTGAAGGTTACATCGCCCATTGGCGGATATATCAAAAACCTGATGGTCAGACAGGGAGAATATGTTTCGGTAGGGCAGACAATTGCAACCGTTTCACAGAACCGTCGGCTGCAACTGCGTGCAGAGGTCCCGGAAAATCATTTTAAAAGCCTCGGCAACATTGAGAGCGCCAATTTTCAGACATCGTATGACAATAGGGTCTATAAACTTTCGGAACTGAACGGGCGGCTATTGTCGTTTGGAAAAGGATCCATTGAAGAGTCGTCCTGCATTCCCGTCAACTTCGAATTCGATAATATCGGAGACATAATCTCCGGTTCTTATGTGACAGTATATCTGCTATCAGGTAAGATGGAAAATGTGATTTCCGTCCCGGTTTCAGCTTTAACCGAGGAACAGGGACTTTATTTTGTTTATCTGCAGCTGGATGAAGAGGGCTACAAGAAGCAGGAGGTGAAGCTTGGACAGAGTAATGGTGACAGGATCAGGGTACTCTCAGGACTAAGGCCGGGGGACCGGGTTGTAATAAGAGGTGTTTATCAGGTAAAGCTGGCTGCAACATCATCTGTCTTACCCGAAGGGCATACTCATTAACTTTGAAAGGCGAAACAGAATGTTAAACAAGATCATAAAATTTTCGCTGAACAACCGTATGGTTGTGTTGGTGGCATCTGTATTGTTAATTATTGCGGGAACATACATTGCTGCCAATATGGAGGTGGATGTGTTTCCCGACCTGAATGCACCTACGGTTGTAGTGATGACAGAAGCTAAAGGAATGGCTCCCGAAGAGGTGGAGAGGCTGGTCACTTTTCCCGTTGAGACAGCCGTGAATGGAGCCACCGGTGTGCGCCGTGTCCGCTCCTCTTCCACCACCGGATTCTCCATAGTGTGGGTAGAGTTTGATTGGGGAACGGATATCTACCGTGCCCGACAGATTGTATCGGAAAAACTTGCTCTGGTAGGTGAGTCTCTGCCTTCCAACGTGGGTAATCCTACATTAGGGCCTCAATCGTCTATCCTGGGTGAAGTGATGATTATTGGGCTCACGGCAGACAGCACATCGATGCAGGAGCTGCGTACGATAGCTGACTGGACTGTTCGTCCTCGTCTGCTTTCTACTGGTGGTGTGGCTCAGGTAACAGTGATAGGTGGTGAAATCAGGGAATACCAGATACTGCTCAATCCCGGGAAGATGAAACATTATGGTGTTGGCCTTAACGAGATAATGAGCGTGGTGAGACAAATGAACCGTAATGCTTCGGGAGGGGTCCTTTATGAGTATGGAAACGAATATATTATCCGTGGCATACTCTCTTCAAATGATCCGTTGGTACTTGGTAAGACTGTTGTGAAGAGTGTGAACGATGTTCCTGTATATCTTGAGAACGTGGCTGAGGTAACAATCGGCAACAAAACTCCAAAGCTTGGTGTTGCATCGGAACGGGGAAAACCGGCGGTGCTGATTACTGTGACCAAGCAACCGGCTACAAGCACGCTGAAGCTGACCGATCAGCTGGACCGGTCGCTGGCAGAGCTTCAGGAGACACTCCCGGCGGATGTGAAACTCTCGACTGATATTTTCCGTCAGTCCCGTTTCATCGAAAATTCCATAAATAACGTTCAAAAGGCACTTTTAGAGGGAGGAATATTTGTTGTTTTCGTGCTCTTTATATTCCTGATGAATGCCAGGACAACCCTGATTTCGCTGGTTACTATCCCGATTTCATTGTTGACCTCGGTTCTCGCGCTTAAAATGATGGGACTGACAATAAATACAATGAGCCTGGGAGGTATGGCTATAGCTATAGGTTCGCTTGTGGACGATGCAATTGTGGATGTGGAGAATGTGTTCAAACGATTACGCCAAAACAGAGAGAAACCTATAGAAGAGCAGAAAAAAAAATTGACGGTTATCTTCGAAGCTTCCAAGGAGGTGCGTCTGCCTATCATGAATTCAACATTTATCATTATTGCAAGTTTTGTTCCGTTGTTCTTCCTTTCAGGAATGGAAGGGCGTATGCTGGCTCCTCTCGGTATATCATTTATCTTTGCCCTGGTTGCTTCTACAGTTGTGGCGCTTACACTGACTCCTGTATTGTGCAGTTATCTGCTGGGTAAGGATAAGAAAGATGGCAAACCTGAAAGCGATCCCCTTGTAGCTCGAAAACTGAAGGGTGCATATAAGAAAGCCCTGGACTGGACACTCTATCATCAAAAGTGGGTTTTAGCAGGAACAGGTGCGCTATTTGTTGTAGCTGTTATTGTCTTCTTTACTCTTGGAAGAAGTTTTCTTCCGTCTTTTAATGAGGGCTCTTTTACGATCAATATCAGCACACTTCCGGGAATATCGCTTGATGAGTCTGACAGGATGGGGCGCATTGCTGAAAACATACTTCTTTCTATACCGGAGGTAGAGACGGTGGGAAGAAAAACGGGACGTGCAGAGCTTGATGAACACGCATTAGGTGTAAATGTCTCAGAGATTGAAGCTCCCTTTATTCTGAAAAAAAGGTCGAAAGAGGAAGTGTTGAAGGATATACGTGGAAAACTTAAAATTCTGCCGGGAGTTAATATTGAAATAGGGCAACCTATCTCGCACCGGATAGATGCCATGCTTTCCGGTACCCGGGCAAATATCGCCATCAAAATTTTCGGGAGCGATCTGAATAAAATGTTTACTTTAGCTAACCGGATAAAAGGTTTAATTGAAAATGTGGAGGGTGTTGCCGATCTCAACGTGGAGCAGCAGATTGAACGGCCACAACTGAAAATAACGCCGAAGCGCGAAATGCTTGCCAAATACAATATAACACTGCCTCAGTTTGCCGAGATAGTTGATGTGATGTTGGGCGGAGAGGTTGTTTCTCAGGTATATGAGGGGGACAGGTCTTTCGATCTTACGTTGAAGGTTAACGAAGAAAGTCGCGCAACCGCTGAAAATATCAGAAATATGATTGTAGATGCCGGTGGACAAAAAACAACGTTAGGTAATATTGCCAACATCGCCTCATCCATGGGTCCCAATACGATCAACCGGGAAAACGTATCACGTAAAATAGTGGTTTCAGCCAATGTGGCCGGTAACGACCTGCGAGGCGTTGTGAACGATATTCAGGACAGGATTAATGCCGGGATCTCTCTGCCCGAAGGATATCATATCGAATACGGAGGACAGTTTGAGAGTGAACAGGCTGCATCGCGCACACTCCTTGTTACCTCCATATTTTCGATTATTGTTATTTTTCTGTTGTTGTTTAACCAGTTCCGGAGTGTTGCACAGTCGGCCGTAATTATGCTGAATCTGCCGTTGGCTCTCATTGGTGGTATTTTTATCATATTCTTATCAGATGGTGTTATCAGTATACCTTCAATTATCGGTTTTATATCACTGTTCGGAATTGCTACACGAAACGGAATGTTGCTTATTTCCAGGTATAACGACTTGCAAAACGAAGGCTTCTCTGCCCGAGAATGTGTAATTCACGGTTCGCTTGACCGATTGAACCCGATTCTGATGACGGCTCTTACAACTGGTTTGGCACTTATTCCTCTGGCTCTGGGCGGCGATCTGCCAGGTAACGAAATTCAGAGTCCTATGGCTAAAGTTATTCTTGGCGGACTGCTTACATCTACTTTACTTAATGGATTTATTATTCCGATTATATATCTTTTAACAAACAGAATAATAGTTAGAGAGGTTATAAGAGATGAAGAAATTACAGATGAATCAGGCATGATTAAAAATAAACATATGAATAAATAACAATGAAAATGAGAACATTCATAATTTTATTGCTGTTTGCGATGGGCTTTACACTTTCCGCGCAAGATAATATTGCTGCTGTGCTTAAGGCAATCGAGAAGAACAACACAACCCTGAAGGCACTTCGTGAAACCGCCGATGCCGAAAAGCTGAAGAACAAGACAGGAATATTTCTCAGCAACCCTGAGGCGGTGTACAATTATCTGTGGGGTGATCCCACGGATATTGGAAACAGGACCGATATCAGTCTGATCCAGAATTTTGATATTCCCACAATAACAGGAATGAAAAATAGGGCCTCAGAGAGTCAAAACAGGCTGGTGGAATGGCAATATTTGACTGGCCGGATGAATATTCTGCTTGAGGCAAAGCAGTACTGTATTGATCTGATCTATTACAATGCTCTTATGAAAGAGTTAGAGGTGCGTCTGAAGCACGCCGGAATAATTGCAGGAGGGTATAGGTCGCGCATGGATTCAGGTGATGCAAGTCGTCTGGAGTACAATAAAACGCTGCTTAATCTTTCGTTAGCACAGGGAGAGGTGTCACGTATCAATGTAGAACGTAATACACTGCTTGAACAACTGAAAAGGCTGAACGGAGGTATAGAGATATCACTGGACGTAGATATTTATGATGATATTATGCTTCCGGTAGACTTCGAAAGCTGGTTTTCCCACGCTGCCATTAGGAATCCCATTTTGGCGTTTGCCGGACAGGAAGTTGAAGCAGGAAAACAACAGGTGTTGCTAAGCAAAGCAATGGGACTGCCTTCCTTTTCGGCAGGATACATGAGCGAGAAGGTTGCAGGAGAACGATTTCAGGGAATTACTTTGGGCGTTTCCATCCCTTTGTGGGAGAATAAAAACCGGGTGAAACAGGCTAAAGTATCACTATCTGCTGCCGAATTGCGGGAGGCTGACAGTAGAAAGCAACTTTATGACCGGCTAAAGATTTTGTATAACCGTACCGAAGGACTGAAAATAACTGCAGGGGAATATCGCAGGTCGCTAAAAACGGCAAACAGTTTCGGGTTGCTGAAAAAAGCCCTTGATGCCGGTGAGATATCCCTGCTGGATTACATTGCTGAGATGGGGTTGTATTACGAAACGGTAGATTTGGCATTGGAAGCGGAACGTGATTATCAGAAAGCGCTTGCGGAACTTTCGGCTGCAGAGTTGTGACCGATTGTTAAAAATAACATATGGCTTCCATGTACACAGGGATTAGCTAATTTCTCGTGGTGCATAAAAAAACGGATTACATCATTTATCCGTTTTTTTAGACAATAAGTTTTGCTTTTTAATAAAATGCTATGCAATAAAATGCAATAAATTGCAATAAAATAGTATAAAGAAAACATTATTGCATAAAAGTTGTAATTATCGAAAACTTATATTATGTTTGCATAATCAATAACTAATTAACGGAACGCAATCGGTATAATGGGCAATGCATCCAATAAATAGTTAAAATATATGATAAGTTAAATTGTGAGACGACTTCAATTTTCAACTTTGTGATTTAAATATTTCTCAACTGTTGATAATATAAATGAAAATGTAGTGAGAATGCAACATGTTGCATTATATTGAAAATCTTTTCTAAAGCTAATGATAATTTAATCGGCAAAAAATGTCAACATAAGATATAAGAAATGAAAAACAGATAATAAATGGAAAGTATTTTAGGGATTGATATCGGTGGTACTACTATAAAAGGTGGAAGAATTGTTGGTAACAGAATTGTTGAACAGTTTACAATTGATACACATGCAGAGGAGGGAGGAGTTAAAACAATAAATGTATTGAAAAAAGCCATCCGTCAGTTGAAGGCAGCTGATACAAATACAATAGGTATAGGTGTTCCGAGTGTTGTGGATAAAAAGAGAGGAATTGTTTACAACGCCCAGAATATAAAAGGCTGGGAAGAAATTCATTTGAAATCGCTGTTGGAAGAGGAATTTAAAGTACCTGTATATGTTGATAATGATGCCAACTGTTTTGCATATGGAGAGAAAATATTTGGTAAAGGGAATAAATTCAAAAACTTTGTTGGGATTACTTTAGGAACAGGTGTAGGAGGTGGTATTATACAAAATCACCATCTTTTGTCAGATTCCAACTGTGGTTCAGGAGAATTCGGAGAAATTCCTTATCTGGATTCAATTCTTGAAGATTATTGCGGTAGTCGTTTTTTTACACGCGAAGCCTCACAAACTGCGTATGAGATTGCTTTGTCTGCTAAAAATGGAAACAAAAAAGCAATCGATTTATTCAATGAATATGGAAAACATATTGCAATTTTGGTGAAAATAATAATACTAATCCTTGATCCGGAGGCTATCATTTTTGGAGGCTCAATATCTAAGTCTTACAACCTGTTTAAAAAGTCAATGTTCGAAAATTTGAATGATTTTCCCTATCCAAAATCCGTTGAAAAAATTAAAATTATGAACTCGGATTTAAGTAATATCGGGATTCTTGGTGCAGGCGCCTTATGTATTGAAAATAATTCAGATAATCTTAATTTAAAAAAGTGAAATGCATGTGGAAGCCATTTACAAACAAAAATCCTAATAAGTGATTATAGTCCATTGCTATATAAATTCAGCAACTATTATATTATTGTAGTATACAGCGTGTTCTTTTGAAATATTTGATTTGACTATATGGAAACTGAACAGAAATTTTAGAATATTATAAAACTGCGTAAAAACATTTTTTTATTTATACATTTAATAACAAAAATACCTATGAAACGTAAAAATCTGGTGTTGATTCTTTGCTTTTTGCTTGGTCTGACAACTTATGCACAGCAAAGGGTCAGTGGCATTGTTACAGATGCTGATAATGAGCCAATCCCGGGCCTTGCTATTTTGGAAAAAGGAACAGGAAACGGTATAATTACTGATGTGAATGGTCACTATTCAATTGTTGTATCGAATGAACGATCTGTTCTTGTATTTTCATTTATCGGAATGGAGACTCAGGAAATAGAAGTGGGTGAGAGAGGTGAATTGAATGTGGTAATGAGTGAAATTCTAACTGATTTAGATGAATTGGTTGTAATTGGATATGGTGTGCAGCGAAAAGCTTTGGTTACCGGAGCAAATGTGAATGTTTCAGGTGAACGGGTTGCGGAGCTAAGAACTACCACAGCTATGGAAGCCCTGCAGGGGATTGCGCCCGGAGTGCAGATTGTAAGAAATCACGGAGCACCGGGGGCAGGAACGAAAGTTACCATTCGTGGTATGGGGACAATTGGAACCTCATCTCCATTATATATTGTTGATGGGGTGGCAGTTTCAAACATAGATCACTTGAATGCATCGGATATTGAAACCATAGATGTACTGAAAGATGCGGCATCGGCTGCTATTTATGGTTCACGTGCCGCAAACGGTGTTATCCTGGTTACTACAAAGAAAGGAGTCTCAAGAGCAAAGCCAATGATTACCTACGATGGATATTTTGGATTTCAAAACATTTACAAAAAACCATCAGTTTTGAATGCTCAAGAATATATGTATCTTTTTGATGAAGCCCGGTTAAATGATGGTGCAACACCTTACAATTGGCAAAATATGGTGATAAACGGTAATAGTTATCTTAATAACAATTTTCCGGGTTCTATAGGAACAGAATACGGGAAATATGTATGGGATAAATTGGAATCGGGATGGACAGGTACTGACTGGGTAGAAGAGATGAGTATGTCGAATGCCCCCGTAAAAAGCCACTCATTGAATATTGGTGGAGGAAAAGAAGATGTCACCTATGCAATAGGAGTATCGTATCTTGATCAGAAAGGTATTATCGGAGGGGATGTAACTGATGCTGGATATAGGCGGCTTACTGCACGTATGAATACTGAAATGATACTTTTAAAAAACAAAAGTCATAATATCCTTACAATAGGTGAGAATTTTACCTATACCAATAGTCGTAACCGATCAGTTGCCACCGGTGATATTTACTGGAACGATTTGCACTCGGCAATAGTAGCAAATCCGCTGTTACCGCTATATTACGATAAACATGAGCTTTTGCCTACAACAAATGGATATGCACCAACTCTAGAGGGTGTTCACAGAAATCTGCATAATCCGGTAGCACTAATGTATTACAGACATAATTTTAACTGGGGTAAAAGCAATTCTATCATCGGCAATGTATATGCAGTGCTTGAGCCGATTAAAAATTTGAGATACCGTTCCTCTTTTGGAATTAATTCATGGTTCGGACATAGCAGAAATTACAGTCCTGTATACGGGCTTGCAGATTCAAGCAAAAGGACCAGTGATGGTGTTACCCAAAGCAAGTGGCAGGGTGTGGACTATACATGGACAAATACATTGACCTATGATTGGAGAAAGGAAGCTCATAGTTTTAATTTTTTGGTTGGGAGTGAAATGCTGAAAAATGTGCTTGATTCAGAACTCAGTGCTTTCAAAGCTAAAACCGGTTTCGGTTTACCTGATCATGCCTATCTGGATAATGTGCAGGTTGTTGAGAGTGTAGGTGATATTTGGGCTTCCGGTCGTGACAGGGCAGCGCAGGGAGGAGGATTAATGTCTTATATGGCACGCGTTTCCTATAATTATCTTGAAAAATATATGATTGATGTAACATTACGTGCCGATGGCTCTTCCAACTTTGCTAAGAACAACCGTTGGGGATATTTTCCTTCTGTTTCGGCAGGATGGAATTTTTCCGATGAGGATTTTATGGCTAACATCGATTGGTTGACTTTCGGTAAATTGCGTGCCAGCTGGGGACAGAACGGTAATCAATCAATACCCAACTTTATCTATCTGTCAAATATTGAATACCTCTCTAAGGGATATTATTTTGGACCTGATAAACTCGTCTCATCAAGTACCGCAATTCCTGCGAATATTCCTAATTCAGATGTTAAATGGGAGACTTCTGAACAGTTAAACTTAGGAATAGATACTCGTTTGTTAAATTCCCGTTTGGGGGTGAGTTTCGACTGGTATAAGAAAACTACCAAAGATTGGTTGGTGGTAGCTCCAGTATTAGGAACAAGTGGTGCCAGTGCGCCCTATATCAATGGTGGGGATGTGGAAAACAAAGGATATGAATTGATGATTTCATGGAATGACAAAGTCAGAGATTTTACTTATGATATTACTGTAAGTGGTTCTCATAACCAGAACAAGGTAACCCGACTTGATAATGCTGAAGGTATTATTACAGGATCGGTGAATGTAATCGCCCAAAACACATCTTATGTGTCACGAGTATCAGTGGGTCAACCGATTGGATATTTCTATGGATATAAAACTGATGGAGTATTTCAGAATCAGAAAGAGGTTGATGCATATGTTACTTCTAAAGGATCACCTATTTTAATTGGTTCTGAGGAAAATACGCCAAGAAGACCGGGAGATGTGAGGTTCATTGATCAGAATGGAGATGGCGTAATTGATGATGAAGACAAGGTGATGCTGGGAAGTCCGCATCCTGATTTTGAATTAGGTTTACAGTTGAATGCTGAGTACAAAGGTTTTTATATGAACTCTACTTTGGTTGGTAAATTTGGTATGCAGGTGATGCAATCCTATAGAGATTTTGCCGGACTTCCAATGGAGAATTATCCTTCATCTGCAATGAATCGTTGGCATGGGGAAGGAACATCTAATAAACTCCCCAGACTGAGTGCAGTAACCAATGCAAACAATAGTTATGTTTCTGATATATACCTCCATGATGCCGATTTTCTAAGAATATCTAACCTTACTTTCGGTTACAGGTTCGACAATCTGCTCAGAACAATTGAGTGGATGCAATCTGCTGCTATCTATGTCTCGTTTAATAATTTATACACTATAACAAAGTATGACGGGATGGATTCGGAGATAGGATATGCCCCGGATTCATGGGCATCGGGCATTGATCTTGGTTTATATCCTTTACCTAGAACCGTTATGTTTGGTGTTAACCTTACTTTCTAATGGATAGTGATAGATTAATGATTTGAGAGAAATGTACAATAGTAAAAAAGAAAACAAATGAAAAAAATAGTATATTTGATAATTGTGTTATCGCTATTGATGGCGTTCAGCTGTAATGATCATCTGGACACGAGGAATCTTTTCGATAAGAATACGCAGAATTTCTATCAGACCCCAAAGGATATAAGAGAAGCAATCAGTGGTGTCTATAATGCACTGTATGTACAGACTAATACAGGTCTGGGAGATGAGCAAATTGCAGCTACACTTTTAGAAGATCTGACTTTGGCAGGTGGAGGTAATGATGATTTTTTTGCTCACAATGCTGCTGGTTTTTTAGATCCTATGGATGATACTTATCGAGAATTGTGGATTGAAACATACAATGGTGTTTACCGTGCAAACAGCATTATTGAAGCAATTGAGGATGCAACTTTTACCGATTATTTTTCAACGGAAAATGAAGCTGAAGTATTTAAGAACAATACCTTGGGTGAAGCTTATTTCATGCGAGGTTTTTTAATGTTTCGTGCAGCACGCTTCTTTGGAGGAATGCCTCTGATAAATTCTACAGAAACACCACGTGATTCTCCCAGAGCATCATACAGTGAAACATTCGGGCAGATAGCAGAGGATTTCAACAAGGCTGCATCCCTAATGGAAGATATTAATGTTAATGCAATCAGTATCAATGATTACGGACATGCCAATAGATGGGTTGCAAAAGCATATCTTGCTCGAACTTTTCTGCACTATACGGGATATATGACTAATATAGAAAAGAGTGCAACTGATGAACTGATATTACCTGATGGATCAGCGATAACCAAAACCGATGTTATAGGACACCTTGAAGATGTTATTGCTTCAGGTGGTTATGAACTTGTTCCAGATTTTAGAAATCTTTGGCCTTATTCGTATGTAAATGAGAGAGCAGGGGAAGTAATCTTGCCATGGGCAGAAAATGAGGGCCTGGAATGGGTCGGTCAGGACGGTCCAAATTCAACGATGGGTACTGGTAATACCGAGGTGATGTTTGCACAAAGATATGCATTCTCAGGATGGGATAATACCAAATTCAGGAATTGGGGAGTATTGTTCTTTTCTGTTCGTGGACAGGAACTGGTGCCCTACGGCCAGGGATGGGGATGGGCGCCTGTTCATCCGGTGTTTTACAACGAATGGCCTGACAATGATCCCAGAAAGAGGGGCTCAGTATTAGATCTGAATGCTGATGATGAAGGTGTTGAGGATTATAATCCGGCAGCAAACAATGGGTACCATCAAACCGGATTAATCATTAAGAAATATATACAACTTCAACATGATGGGCCTCAGGGAGTAAAGGGTATGTTTTATTATATGTATAATCCTGGATCTGATAGTGATAGCTATATGTTATGGACAGCTCAAGATTTCTATTACTTGCGCTATGCAGATGTGTTGCTGATGCACTCTGAACTTACCGGGACAGCTGATGGGTTAAATCAGGTCCGTAGCAGAGCCGGGTTAAATAATATCTCCTATTCACTAGATGCGTTAAAAAAGGAACGTATGTATGAATTTGCATTTGAAGGAGTTCGTTGGTTCGATCTTGTAAGGTGGGGTGATGTGGAAAACAGTACCCGAAATTACTACTCTCGTGAGGCATCTGTCTTAAATAATAATGTGGAAGCTACATATTCTGTGAAATACCGTTCCGAAATAAAAGGTTTGCTACCAATTCCCGAATCCGAAATTCGACTTTCCAACGGTGTTTATAATCAAAATCCGGGTTGGTAGGCCGGTTGATGTAAAAAATAAAAACTAGTTCATATGTTTAAAATCGTAAAAGATATGAAAGTATTTACTATAAATATTTTGGCGTTGTTGTTGGGAGTAAGTTTATTCATGTCATGTACTCCAATTGAAGATAAAGAGACGTTAACAAATACGTACCAACCTGAAGATATTGAACTGAGTGTGATACACTCCTCACCTGGGAGCAACTATTTTACACTAAAAATGAATACTCCCGGTGTTACCGGGTATTGGGATTATATTCTAGGTAAATCATACGGTGATGAAGCCAAAGTGTTATATCCTATAACAGGAAAACAAACATTTACATATGTTGTGTCATCGGCATATATTCCAAATGGTGATTTGATGAACAGTGAGTTTATTACCAAGACAATTGATGTAGATATTAGTTTTCTTGATGATAAGCACCCTGTTCCTTCTGAGTGGAAGTATCTGGTTGGTGATGGGAGTAAGACCTGGGTTTTTGATAAATCTGATATTACTCGCTGGTGGTATATGACTGATGCCGATCCCAACGCTTTCTGGTGGCAACCTGATGAAGGGCCGTCGGATGAAACCGGGCGTATGGTATTCAGTTTGATTGGTTCTCCCGGTTTCACCTATTATGCTTCTCCAACTGCTGAACCTATTGGAAATACTCTTTGGTTTGTAAATTCAGATTGGACTGAACTAAGACTGGTAGGAGATGCGAATATACTGGGTGTTGAAGGAGGAGGAGAACATGAAAGCGGTGGTAAGAATTATAGGATTCTAGAACTCACCGAGAACAGATTGGTCCTGTTCAATACACCAGTTGTGTGGAGTCCAGGATGGGTATGGGTTTTTAAGCCGATGGAGCCCTAAAACATATAAGAAAGATTTTTTATAAGGATAATAAGTTTTTAAGATAAAAAAGCCTTGAAACTGTGTGATAATGTTGTACATCTGGTTCGGAACAGTGGAGCCGGATGTACTTTTAAAACCAATTAACGATCATTCTTTTTTTTCGAAGTAATTCCTTTAGCAATATTTAGGTAGATGTTTAGTTAAATGTTTAACTAATTACATGACTGTTAGCAAGAAAGATTGCAGAGGTTTGATTAAGGAGATTCTACTGATAGTTAATGTACTACATAGTGCCCAAAACTTTTTTACCTGACTATTGCAGGCAATATTAAATATTATTTTTATGCATTTTATATTAAACAATACAATCTGGATTATCTTGAGCATGCTTTTTTTCATATCATGTTCTACCGAGACTGATAATACGCAATATCGAATCTGTCTTAATGAGGGATGGCAACTGTTTTCTTCAGATTCGATCAATGCTGACGGTTCTTTTATTTCATCACCAGATTTTGACAATAAATTTGGTTATACTGTAAAAGTCCCTGCTACAGTAATGAACGGATTAATACAAAATGGACTCTTCCCTGACATTTTTGAACCATTTGTCCTTGAAAAGATGGATAAAACTCCATATGAAATTCCATGGTGGTATCGAAAAGTGTTTAGAATTGATGCATTGTCCGATCTGGATTTCTACCAGATCACGTTCGAGGGGCTTAATTACAAAGCCAATATCTGGCTTAACGGGATGAAGATTGCTGATAAGGATTCTGTGCAGGGATCATATGGCGTTTGGAACTTCGATATTACCCAATTTCTGCATAAAGGAGATAATATGCTGGCTGTTGAAATTATTCCACCTGTGTTCGGGGAGGATGTGCATATGGGATTTGTTGATTGGAATCCTACACCTCCCGATAGGTTAATGGGTATTTATCGAGATGTTATACTTAGTCATACCGGACCACTTTCAATGCGTCACTCTAATGTTGTCTCAAAAGTAGATAAGAACACGCTTAAATCTGCAGAATTGACAATTTCAACTGTACTGACCAATCATACCGGCCATCAACAAAATGGTACACTTATCGCGTCATTTAATAATATTCAAATAAGCCAGGAGGTACAGCTGCAAGCTAATGAGATACGTGAGGTTTTTTTATCACCCTCTGATTTTGATGAGCTGAAGATTAATAACCCCAAATTATGGTGGCCAAATAATATGGGAGAACAGGCATTATATGATTTGAAACTTACTCTCCGGGTGAACAACGAGAAAAGTGATGAAGAGAATTTTCGGTTTGGCATCAGGGAAATAGAAGATTTTTGGAACGAATCTGGATTCAGGGGATTTATGGTTAACGGACAAAAAGTATTGCTAAGAAGTGCCGGTTGGGTTGATGATATCTTCTTGGGAGATTCTGATAAGAAAGTAGAAGCGATGGTGAAGTATGCTAAACATATGAACCTGAATTCGCTTCGATTCGAAGGTTTCTGGGGGAAAAATCGTACTATTATGGATATGGCAGACGAGTGTGGTTTATTGCTTATTTTTGGTTGGTCTGCTCATTGGGAATGGGAGGGTTATATTGGAATTCCTCACGATGATTATGTGACGATCCGCGGAGAGGAAGCTGAGATATTGCATACAAAAAATTACAGGGATCAGGTATTATGGCGTCGCAGACATCCCAGTGTTGCAATATGGACTTATGGAAGTGATAAGTTACCCCGTCCCTCTCTGGAAATTAAGCTCAACAAGATAATGGCAGAAATTGACACCACTCGCCCCATTCTCAGCTATTGTGGCGGTTCCATGCTAATGGGAGACGACGACCCACGACAAAGTGTTATCAGCGGCCCCACAGGAGTGAAAATGGAGGGACCTTACGACTGGGTTCCACCTGTTTACTGGTATGTAGACAAACAGTATGGCGGAGCATTCGGATTTAACACAGAGGTGGGTCCGGGCCCTCAGATTCCCCCGCTTCCAAGTATAAAGAAAATGATTCCAAAGGAATCACTCTGGCCTATTGATAGTGTATGGCTCTATTATAGTGGCAGGGGTGAATTTGAAAATCTGGATCGTTTTCTTAGTGCCTTTAATGCACGATATGGGGAATCAAATGATCTTGAGACGTTTCTGCTGAAAAATCAAATAAGCAGCTATGAAGCCATAAGACCTATGTTCGAGTCATTTGCGGTAAACAAGTTTAATAGTACAGGAGTAGTACAATGGATGTACAATTCTGCCTGGCCAACGCTTTACTGGCAGTTGTTCGACTACTATCTTATGCCCAATGGTGCATTTTATGGTACTAAGAAAGCATCATCTCCGGTTCTCCCTATTTATAATTATGGTGATCATGGAATTTATGTAAACAACGATAAAAAAGATTCATTGACTGATATTTCTTTGCAGATAAAGATATTTGATATTAACTCCAATCTGTTGTTCGATGAAGTAGAAAAATTGGATATTGGGCCTAATCAGTCAAAAAAAGTACTGAATATGCCTGAAGTAGATAATCTATCCTCTACCTTTTTTCTCGATTTGAGACTTATGGATGATGAGGGAAAATCGGTTGAAAATAATTTTTACTGGTTATCCACAAAACCGGACATTCCAGACTTTGAAAAGAGTACCTGGTACTGGACTCCCAATAAACAACATGCTGATTTTAAGGCATTGAACAGTATAGAAAAAACAGAAGTGAATTATGATTATTCTATTTCAACCGATAAGGATGGAGCGAATTTTGAGGTAACTATTCATAATCCGACAAACAAAATTGCCTTTTTCCTGGAATTTATGCTTGTGGATAAAGAGACAAATGAACCGGTCTTACCCGTGTATTGGAGTGATAACTACATTTCATTGCTTCCGGGTGAAAAACGCATATTGACGGTAGCTGGTAATAGTAGCCAATTCAGCAATCCGGAAAGAATGAATATTGTAATTCAGGGTTTTAATTTGAAATAATTCAAATTACGCATATATTATAATTGTAGCTAAATTTTTCAACATATTATATTTAGAGTCGCATTCTTTTTTGCGATTGCAAAAGGTCTAAGCGCTATTTTCGTAAAACAGGTAGCCCTCGAAACATCGAAATGTTTGTATTTTGCTATATGCTCATCACATGGATACGTGCGAAAGATAATTAAAATAATATTGTTATTATGAAACACTTTTCAGTATTTTTGGCACTATTTTGCCTAATCAGCCTTAAGGCACAAGATCTGCCTTATAAGATGGAAGAGCTTTCTGCACCAGAGTTTGTAAATGCAGTAGAAGAAAGTTCCAAGACTGCTATTCTTCCTATTGGCGTTTTCGAAAAGCATGGTCCTCACATGCCATTAGGAACAGATCTTTATATAGCTAGAGAGATTGCTCTTCGTGCAGCTGAAAAAGAGTACACAGTTGTTTTCCCGTGGTACTACTTCAGTCAGATTAATGAAGCCAGGCATCAACCTGGAACCATAGCCTATTCTCCCTCACTAATATGGGAAGTGCTGCAGGAGACACTCAACGAACTTAGTAGAAATGGTTTCAAAAAGATCATCATACTGAACGGACATGGTGGTAATAACGCTTTTCTGAATTATTTTGGCATGGCGCAACTATCAGAAAAGAGAGATTACTCGCTTTACTGGTTTCAACCTTCCTATGATCCCGAAGTGATTAAAAAAGCGGAGGCTGTTTCCCAGCATGATCCTTATGATCAGCATGCCGGAAATAGCGAGTCATCTATATTAAAAGCCATTGTGCCTGATCTGGTACATCCTGAAAAGGCGGGACAACAATCGGGTATTGACCTTGACCGCTTGAAAAATCTCCCTAACGTCTATTCAGGTATATGGTGGTACGCTCGTTTTCCCAATCATTATTCTGGAGATGGATCAAAAGCTAATGCACAAGCTGGAAGGCTTATTTTGGAAAGTGTTGTTGATCAATTTGTGGAGACTATTCGTAATGTTAAAGCAGACAAGAATGTCCCCGAATTGCAGGAGCAGTTTTTAAGGGAAGCAGGAAATCCTTTAGACAAAAAACAATAGAGCGGAAATTCATTTTCTATCAAAAATTATCACGTGCTATTTTTCACGGTTTGCAATAGAAATTTTCTTCCCGGTCGAAGCTCTCTTTCTAGCATCCGGGTATTTTCGGCAAATAAATGTTATAGCGTCACATTTACTTAATATTGTAATTTCAACATAATTTGATGTTACGATAAAATGGAGTATTTTTGTTTAAAATTCTAGTATATAAAGACTATTTGGGTAATCAAATGATATTCAATCAGGAAAAGTTGTTTAAAAATGTTATCGGAGTAATTTTTGGGGGAAAATATCTTCACGTGGCAAGGTTGGAAAACGGTGTTATTGCAGAAATTAAACACAGGGAGATAAATAACAGAGAACCGGAAGAGGTTATTCTAAGTGAAATTATTTCTTCAATAAGGCAAATACACAATGATTCGGTTGTGGGCATCGGCGTTGGGATGCCAAGCCTGGTTGATGTGAAAGAAGGAATTGTGTTTAATCCGACAAATATTCCTTCGTGGAATAAGGTTTATCTGAAAGATATCCTGGAAGAGAGATTTAATATTCAGGTCTTTATAAATAATGACGCTAACTGTTTTGCTTTAGGCGAAAAATATTTTGGTGTAGCCAAGGATTTTAATAATATTGCCGGTATTACTATTGGTACGGGAATGGGAGTGGGTATTATTATTGACGGAAGACTTTACTCGGGACGTAATGCTGGTGCCGGTGAATTTTGTTCTATACCATATAAGGACTATGATTATGAATATTATTGCAGTGTAAAATATTTTGAGGAAAAATACGGTATAAAAGATGATGTTCTGTTCAACAGAGCTAAAAAACGAGATAAAATTGCTTTAGCCATTTATGAGATGTTTGGTGTGGATCTGGGAAATGCTGTTAAAACCATCATGTATGCTTTAGATCCTGATGCTATTGTTATTGGAGGGAGGCTTTCTGAGGCTTACAGGTATTTTCAGGAATCGATGTTCAAAACTGTGAATACTTTTATTTACAAATCAACTTTGAAGAATATTCAGATATTAAAGTCTACTAATCCTGATATTTCAATATATGGAGCGGCTGCATTATGTTTTGAAAAGTAAACAAACACTATGGGTAAGAAAATTACAATATATGATATTGCAGATAAACTAAAAATTTCACCATCAACGGTTTCTCGAGCCTTGGCAGATAACTCTAATGTAAATATAAAGACTAAGGAAAGAGTTATTGCTAAAGCTATAGAGATAGGATACATAAACCCAAAAGTTTTAAACAAAGCTAATGTCATAGCTATAATTACACCTGAAATCAATAATTATTTCTATAGTCAGGTTTTATCCACAATTCAGCATACTTTACAAAATAAATATCTTTTTTCTATACTGTGTTCATTTAATTCAGCTGAAATAGAGCGAGAAATTGTGGCAAAATTAGATCCCTCTCAAATTCGTTGCCTCATTATTTCACAAAGTATGGATACAAGTGATTCATCTCACCTTAAGGAAGTTGAGAAAAAAGGAATTCCTGTAATTTTATTCAACAGAGTTAACTATAACTATGATTGTCCAAAGTTTTTAATCGATAACTATATGGATTCATATATGTTGACAAATCATCTGGTAACATCCGGCTACAAAAAAATTGCTTTTGCGGCTAAACACTATAATTGTCCAATTTACAAAGAGAGGATACAGGCTTATAAAGATGTGCTTAGTGAAAATAATGTTGAATTTAATCCAGACTATTTGATATACAGCGAACTAACAGTTGAGGATACTTATGAAGTAATCACCCGTTTTATCAAACTTAAGTCAAGACCCGATGCTTTAATACTTCCTAATTTCACTTCTGCTTTACAAGCCATCTCTATTGCTAAAATAAATAGTATTTCTGTTCCCGAGCAGATGGCTGTGGTCAGTTTTGATGAGAATCCGGAGTGTAAATATTCAACACCTACAATTACTGGCATTGAGCGGCCATACAAAGAGATTGGGGAAGAAATAGGGAAATTTACTCTTTCTTTATGTAATGATCAACCTTATGACATTAACACTGTAAAAATATTTAGTTCGAATCTGATTATAAGAGGGTCATCGCTCGCAACACCCCATAAAATAATGAGATGAACTCAATTAATTTATATGGCTCAATTTGAATGTGTAATTTATTCTTTGAGTTTTGTCTCTATTTAATTGAAAGATTTAAAAAAAGTAAAGGGAGAAGGATCTGATATTGTTGAGTTTTCATCTATATTTGTGTTGAATTTATAAATCGTTTGTTATGAACAGACTAATAATGCTTACATCCGTTTTACTTATGGGTTACTCATTATCCGCACAGGATATTAAATTGCCTGATCCCGACAGAACAGGTGGAAAACCACTGATGCAGGCGCTTAACGAAAGAAAATCAGTCCGTTCTTACCGGGACAAAGAGCTGACAATACGGCAACTATCAGATCTGTTGTGGGCTGCCAATGGTTTTAATCGCGATGATAAACGCACCGCACCAACGGCAAACAACCGCCAGGAACTGGAACTGTACGTGGTGATCAAAAACGGGATTTATTTTTATGATGCCCGAAACCACACTCTGAAAGAGGTGAAAAAAGGGGACTATCGTGCTGAGACAGGTGTCCAGGATTTTGTTGCTGATGCGGCACTTAATCTGGTTTTTGTCTCCGACATGGATATGGCTTCCAGCAGGCAGTATGCCTATACAAATTGCGGATTTGTGTCGCAAAACGTCTATCTCTACTGTGCATCAGAGGGACTTGGTTCAGTTGTGCGTGGATCGTTCGATAAGGATAAGCTGGGCAAGCTGCTTAATCTGAAGCCCAATGAGGAGATATTACTGACCCAGTCAGTCAGCTATCCCGATTGATCGATATCGTTACATACTCAACAGTTACGAGATAATACTTTTAAGATATCTCTATATGTTGACTGTTTGAGCCTAACCACTTCTGCCGATATTAGAAATGCCTTTTAGGGGGACGGCTGAAACCACCGAAGCTGAGGGTAACCATATGCATGTTCCCATCCAGCAGGTTGTTTTCCCTGTTGTAGTTGGGTATGTAAAAAGTGTAACGTACTCCTATGTAGGTTCCTCCGTAGCGGGAGAGGTCTGTCTCTTTGCTCCAGGTATTCAGTTTAATTTCCAGTCCTGCCAGGTAGTTAAGAGCCGACAACTCCTTGAAATCACCCAGTTCGGGATGGCTCTTTATCTCTGTATCAGTTGGTCCCATACCCATTCCTCCGATACCTATGAAAGGCATAAACTTGATGTCACGACTTTGGAAGGCCGGATATTGGAGCGTAAGATCGGCTCCGATAAGATAGCCCTTGATATTGACCGGCCAGTTAATATTATGATTGATAACTTCCCGGTTGGTTTTGGTGGAAGCATAGTTGAAACGCAGGGAGAGGTCGAAATCCTTGTAAAGCGCATCCAGAGCAAAACCGCCTGCGATACTGTTTCTGAAGTGGTGACTCAGCCCGCCGGTAAGTGCGTTATGCCCCAGATAGAACTCATATCCTAACCCCCAGTTACCCGGCCGGAACCGGTAGCGGATAAACCTGCGTGTGTAGTCTGCATATTCACTATTTTCGTAGGTTTCCAAAAAACCGGTCGCCATGGAATTTACCTCTTCCATCTCCGGTTCATCATCCACTTTATCAGGCGTGAAAAGAAGTGAGTATAGCCACAATTTGAGAAACTCCTTCTCTTCCACGCTCAACTCCGAATTGTCTATACATACTGTCAATGGCAGATATGATTCAGCTGATTTCTTTCCTGCCTCCTCTGTGAGATGGTCGTTATCGGATATCATTCTCAACATTGATGAAGGCCTGAACCTTTCGGGCATTTGCCAGTAACCGCCATTATTCAAGTCGATATTCGCAGAAAACTGCTTTGCCTCATGAAGCAGTTCGGTGTAATCTTCAGTCCAGAATGATAGAAGCCAGTATTCTACGGGCAGATAGACTTTGTATGGATTGAATGCTTCACCGGCAAGATAATCTTTTACATCCTTTAAAGCGGATATATCGCCCTTCAGCAAATGTTCCAGGGTTAGCGAACGCCCTTTAGAAATTATTTCCATGTCACTGGCACGGCGACTAAGTATTTCGTTGCGGATGGAGTCGCCCTGCTGGGCAAAGAGAGAGGAAGTGTTGAGAATGAAAAAAATAATGAACAACGGAAATATAGATCTATTCATTTGTTAATGTTTTTAAATATAAGAGATTATGGCCTGTATGTCTGTTTTAAAAAACAAAGATAAATTAAATCTTTTAGTCCACCATACACCTTGCAAAACCTTTCACATAGACGATGGAACGTTTCCCTGTCCATAGTATGGCCGATTTAGGAATAACAACCTCGTTATTACCCGAAGAAGAACCACTTGTTTTCGAAGTGCTATAATACTGGCCTTTCAGAATCCGAAGTCGTCAATTACAACATCCTCAGCTTCTTCCTGCTCAATCTCTATCACATTTTGTGATGGCAATCCCTCCACATAGATGGCTTTAAAAGGAATTGCGGGGCATACATATTCGCATCCACCGCAACCGACACAGATAGCGGGATTAATCTCGGGAATAGTCAGCGAGCCTTTATAGGGGACCATATGTACAGCTTGGGTTGGACAGTGCTCAGAGCAGGCACCACAGTTAGTTTCATCGTAATAGACAATACAGTTCTCAACAATAAACTGCACCTGCCCCATTTGTGTGTGGTTCTTCTCCTCTTTGGTTAATGGGAGGATGGCTCCTGTGGGACAAACCTCTCCGCAGATTGTACAATCATAGTTGCAAAAACCTTTGCTGAAATAGAGTTTGGGCTGCATTATTCCTCCGGGGCCATATTCTAGGAATGCAGGCTTTATAACGTGTGACGGACATTTGCTTACGCAGAGGTGGCAGGAGATGCATTTTTCCCGTAGGTGGTCGAAGGAAAGTGCCCCAGGTGGTGCAATAGGAACCTGACGTTTTAAATCACGCTTTGGAATTACCCCTCCCTGAATCTCTTGCGCGATAAGGCTCCCTGCTGCCAGTCCGGTTACCAGGGAGGCGGACAGGAAGCGTCGTTTCGATTCATCTACAGATCTTTTATCATTATCTTGTTTATCCGCTCTCTCAGGTCTATCCGTCCTTTCCACCCTGTTAATCTTTTGCGGATTCCCTGTCTTTTCCGCTATCTCCGGTTTCTCCGATTTTACAGTTCTTCCCGGTTTCCCGGTTTTATCCATTTTTTCCGACATCTCCTTTTCCACATAGCTGTTTACCTGAATATTATCTGTCCGTCTCCTTTTGACAGGCATGATAAACTTGTATTTCATTGCATCGTGGTTGCAGCTCTCAATACAGTTAAAGCAGGTAACGCACCGGCTGTAATCTATCTGTTTGTTGCTGGAATCGATGCAGGAAGCCTTGCACCTCATGCTACACAGTCCACACATATTACACTTGTCATCTATAAACTGAATCCTGAATAGCGAGTATTTGCTCAGCAAACCAAGTGTGGTTCCCACCGGGCAGATAGTGTTGCACCAGGTCCTGCCGCCACGCCATGCAAGGTAACCGATTGTCAATAGAGTAAGGAGTGCTATTATGGTTGAAAAAACTCCCAGAGAGTAGATCCCTACCTTGTAGAATGAGTAATTATCGAAAGAGGTGAAAATTGTATCCAGCAGATTGTTCCCGGCCAGATAAGCAGGCCTCAGAAGGTGTGTTGCCATTCTTCCGTATGCACCGTAGGGATCGAGAAGTCCCACCAGAAAGGTAAATCCGAAAACAAAAGCAATTACAGTGGCTGCAAGCACACTCCACCGGAGAATATTTTTTGCCTTGCTGTACCTATATTTTTTCTTCCTGATAAATCTTTTGGATAGCCATGCTACTATATCCTGATATATTCCCATTGGACAGATGGACGAGCAGTAAACTCTGCCGAAGATCAGGGTGAGCACAATCAGTGATACCAGAATAATAATATTAAGTGCCAGGAGTGCAGGAATAAACTGGATCTCAGCCAGAATACTAAGACTTTCCGGTAGTACTTCCCTGAAATCAAGGAAATAAAGTGTTATTAGTGTGAACAGGATGACAGACAGAATAACCCGTATCTTTTTTAACATAATGTTTTCTTTTATTGTTGCTTGCTTATTTTCTTACTCTATTATTTACTTCCTTACTTCCTTGCTTCCTCGCTTGCTTCCTTGCTTCCTTGCTTCCATGCTCGCTTGCTTGCTTGCTTCCTTGCTTGCTTCCTTCCTTCCTTCCATTCTCGGTTATACGCAGAGACATAATCCGGTTGATATTACCGGATTATTACGCCGAACAACTCTAAATAAAAACAGACGGAATTACATTCGTACTCTTCTGATGTTTAAATTGTCAAGATTCATAGTACCAATACCCAATTCTTGTCCCTTGGCAATGTGGGTCACCTTTTCTATAGGCATCTCACGAGCCTGGTTGAAGAAATTAGCAGCAGCAGTATCGGCGGCAATAATATCCTGAGATACAAACAACCCTTTTGAGAGAACCACATCGGAGAGTGATTTTCCTTTAGGGCCGCTTGTTTTCATTAATCTATAAGCGTCCACCACATTTAAGACCGGCCGTTTTTCGTATGTACATACATCAGCGATGCATTGTTGAAGGTCGTTTGCATGGAAATAACCTCTATCCCATACAATCCCCATATAGTTTTTCATTGAGATAGTTAATTGTGCGCCGCCATGATTTTTGAGTACAGGCACATTTATCCATTTATCGCTATCCACGATTGCCTGGTGAATCTTTGCAGTTTTAAGGCTTCTCCCTTTGGGCAGTGAGACTGTTTTGTAATATGATTCCTGATGGGCGGGAACCACTTTGGCACCTGCATTTTTTGCTGCTTCCTCAATGCCACTGTTAGTGTATGATTTTCGCCAGTCGTCGCAGGTGTGATCAAACACTGTAACCTCCGAAGCACCGGCGTCGAAACATTGTTTGATAATTTCCATAACCAGTTTTGGGTTGGTATTGGCTGCCATTTCAACAGGCTGGTCCCACCCGATGTTGGGCTTCACGCAAACCTTGTCGCCTTTGCTGATAAAATTTTTCATTCCACCTATTTCTGCAATCGCCCTGCGGAACATGTTTTCGGGTTCATCTCCCATTACTGCCACCAAATCGTATTTTGAGGCTGCGTTGGTAGTTTCGAACGATTGGGTTAGAACACTCATCGCACCCACTTCTTTTACTGTAGTAAGGGCAGCACCTGTAAGAGCTACCGCCCGTAAGAATTTCCGTCTGTCCATAATCTAATTTATTTTGGTTTTGTTAATTTACTAATCTTTGAGTCATCTCCGAAAGCCACTAATATATAAATAATTATTTATATATTATTGATATCAATATTTATATTGGTTTGTTTACAATAAAAGAGGCTGTTTACAGGGGGCTCATCTTTGTAATTTATAAGCATAAAAATGATTTTCGTTTGTAATTATCATCTTTGCGTAAAGTTTACCTGCTTTTTTAAATATACTTAAACTGCACCTGTAACCCTCCGGAAACTGTAGCTCCAGGCATGGGATATCCAGCATTGATCTCATATTTCTGGTCAAGCAGGTTTTCTCCTTTTAAAAAGATATTAAGCCACTCTGATGCCTTGAATCCAGCACGAGCATTCCAAAGCAGGAAATTTTCCTTTATATGTTCAGGGCGGACGGCTTTGTACAGATTACCAATATATTGCATGCCTGTAGAAAAATTCAACCGATTTTTGGTATATATTCCGCTCACATACAACTTATGTTCAGGAGCAGCAATAATCTTATGTCTCATATAGAGATAGCTGTAGTTGCTCGAGAGTCGCAAGCGATTGGTAACCATGTAAATAGAGCTTATCTCGAAACCTTTGTTTTCTACTTTTCCGGTATTGCTCCATTTACCGATACCCGGTTCCACACGTATCATATTATCACCATTTATGTAAAAAAGGTTTACTCCTATGTTAAATCTGTTTCCCAATAGAGTTTGCAGATACGATAGTTCGTAATTCCAGAGTTGTTCCGGCCTCAGACCGGGATTTTTCGGCGGGAACATATACATCTCCCGAATGGCTGGATTGCGAAATCCCTTGCTTACGATGGCTTTAATTACTGTGGGAGATGAAGGAGTGAAACTTATTCCAAACTGAGGTATCCATTCTGAACCGTTTATTTCATGATGATCGAGGCGGATGCCTGTGTTTATTGTAAGTGATTTATCCAGTAAAGTTTGCTGCACATTCACGTAACCCGCCTGATTGTTGAGGTGAACATCTGCTAACTCTTCATTATTCACTTTGTCATTGAATTTGTTCCATGCTTTTCCTCCGAAGCGTTGAAAATCGAGTCCGGCAGTTGTCTTGTTTCCTTCAAAAAAAGAATAGGACTGAGAGACTGAAAATCCAAACATTTGGTCATTTGAACGAAAACGATAGTCAGGCGGCAGAGAGGATGAAAGGCTTGAGATACCGTCGTTTATTTCATGCCTGCCGAAATTATAAAAGAATTTTAATGCTCCCGATGTGTGGGTAAATTCATTTTCCAAAACAGCAGAAGCTACTCCCCGCAAAATATCGGCATCATTGTCGATCATCAGGTTGGAGATCGATCCCGGGTTGGATGACTTAGTATTAGAGAGGTTGAGGTCGATAAATCCCGACCAATTTCCGGATAATTGATAACCAGCCTTTCCATAAGCGTTTACCTGCCTGTACTCCATGTTTTCCCTATGACCGTCAGAGCGGTTGTATCCGATGTTTCCTACAAGTTGCAACCTCTCTTTCCTCCATCCGTTCATTACTTCTCCACTAAACGTGTTGTGGCTGCCGTACATAGTTTGGGCAGATTGTTGAAGTCCCTCCTGTTGTTGCTTTTTGGTTATGATGTTGATCACGCCACCCATAGCGTTGGAGCCATAAAGAACAGAAGCGGGGCCCCGGACTACTTCCACACGTTCCGCCATCATTGATTGATAACTGTCCGCCAGCGGATGTCCCATAAGTCCCATGTATTGGGGATGGCCATCAATTAAAACCAATACTCCCGATGTAGGCATTCCCCCTATTCCTCTGATACTCATTCCGCCAGCGGCGCCATTTGCCACACCATATCCTATAACGCCTCTCTGTGTGATGAAGAGCCCGGGCACTTCCTCCGTAAGTATGGGAAGCAGCGATGGCTCTAGCCGGTTTCGTATCTGTTGTTCTCCGACAATGGAAATACTCATGGGTACATTGCGCAGATTTACTTTCGGCATGCTACCCGTAACTATCACCTCATCCAGGCGAATGGTGTCATTCAGTTCTTCGTTATCGGTGTACCCGTTTCCCGCCAGCAGCGTATGGGGCACTAATAAGCAGGAAAAAATAAAAAAGGTGATTCTTCTCATACAATCCAGGGAAATCTGAAACATGATTCGTCATATAGCGAATAATCAGCCCTGCCGTTCACGGCAAAGGTTTTTATCTGCCTGGCGCCATGTAAAAGATTGATAGCAAAATCTACTGTAGCACCTGTTTTTATACGATCTTCAACCAATAGCACTGTCTTATTCTTATATTCGAAATTTATTGGAGAGACAAGTACCGGGCTGTCGTATTTTGGCTTTTGGCTGGGATCTCGCAGGTTTATTTTTAACAGTTGTATTTCTACGTTCAAACGCTGATTGATGATTGCAGCAGGTATTACACCCCCGTTGGCAATTGCCACAATCATATCGAAAGTCTCGCGGAACTCTATCTCGCGAAACTTTTTCATAACCTCTTCGAAAGGTTTTACTTCAATCATTTTAAACTCTGGCCAGTGCTTTCAGCACAAAATATCCGCCGAAAAGCTGGATAATCATTCCGGGAATACCGATACGGAAATCCTGAGCAGCAACGGTGAAATTTTGAGTCATTATCCACTCAATACCCGTTCCGATAACCTGATAGGCTATGACAGCAATCAAAATGCCTAATAGAGACACTTTTCCAAAATGTTTTGCAGCCATTGCTGCAGCGATAGCCAGAATGCCCGATTTGATCATTATGGCTGGAAGTACAGCTACCGGTGGCATGCCAAATAGTAAGCTGTTGGCCAAGGGTGACAGGATAGCTGTTAGTAGTCCCACATGAATGCCATATTTATAAGCGGCAATCAGGGTGAAGAAATATATTGGCAAAAATATAAACCCACCTTGCGGAACTAGGTGTGCCAGCTGTGGTAACAGAAGGTTTCCTGCAATAAAAACAGCAGCGAATAGATAGGTTTTCGTGTTGCTTAGTCTTAAAGAATACAGTTTAGCTGTTGTGGACATAGTGATCAGTTTTATATCGATTTATAAATGTAACTATTCTTGGAGGCATATTTCAACATATACAAAACTATAAAGAAAATTTTGTATTTCGTTGCTGATGCTGGGTTTTTTTATTTAAAAAATTAAAAAACCCAGTCAAAAAACTTTATTTTGTAATGATCAAATCAATTATTTGCGATTATTTCAATCATATGGGCTTCTTTACTGCCGATATGGAATTTGATAGTTAGATTGTGTTGTCTGAGCTGCTATTGCAATGTAAAAAAAAAATATTTCAAGCAGATATGTTTTTAAATTTTCCATTTTAATTGTATTATAGGTAATTTTTCTTGATGGTTAGTTAAATACTTTTTTAATACAATGAGAGTCAGCAAGAAACACTGTTGTATTTCAGTAAAGTTTAACGCAATGATAATTTATCCTTTAACCAATATATTATAAGCAATCATTAAATAAAACACTTGGTTGTTGTTTCTGTCACAAAGCAATTTCTAAAAAACTGTGCCGGAAAAGCAACTTATAATCTTTTCCGGCACAATAAAATCTTAATGTTGATATTATACTAAAGATCTACAACTCCTTTACTCTTATATTCCTGAATTTCACAACCGTTCCGTGTCCCAGAAATCCGATATGTCCTTTTTTATTGAAAAGTCCCGGGTGCTCTCTGCCATCTATCGTTCCGTTTTTGGCAGCTTCACGAATATTTCCGTCTAAGATTGTTGTCCCATTCAGTATTACTTTAATATTGTCTCCATCGGCAATAACTTCCTGGTAATTCCATTCGCCTGTCGGTTTAAGGAAGCCTCTTTTAGCTGGGATCACCCCATATACCGACCCGTGATACTGATATTTCTGCAGGTCTTTATAAACGGGTGCTTCATTATCGAGAATCTGCAGCTCCATACCCTGGTAGGCAGCATCACCTTCCATCGGAGTACGAATCCCCAGCCCGTTGTTGGCATCGGGTGTGAGCATAAACTCAAAACGAAAGACAAAATTATCATACTCTTTCTTGGTGTAGAGGTTACGGTTGATTCCGCTGTAGTTCTTACCAGGATATACTGCTATCACTCCATCTTCCATAATATAGTCGGTGGTGTTTCCTGTCCAGTGATGCATGTTTGTACCATCGAAGAGTACCTCAAACCCTTCTTTTTTCTCCTGTTCTGAGAGTTTGAATGGTTCAGGGCGTTCCAGTTCTTTGATCAAGATGTCGCGATATGCCACTTTGCTACCGTGAGCCTGCAACTCAATTTGCTCAACAGGGAATATCGGCTGGCTGCGATCCCAATAGTTTTCCAGAATGACATTGTCAGTTACCAGCTGGCCGTTAAGCCACACCGAAACGCGGTCGCCTATCATCCTGATACGGAATGTATTCCATTCACCCACCTTTATATCTGCCACCTTAAGTGGTTTACTGGGATTCACCTGATTATTATAGAGCCCGCCTGACCCGACTTGTGCACCTACGTTTACTCTTGCTGTGTCCCATATTTGTACCTGCGGAGTTCCGCGAAGATAGATGCCAGCATCAGGTTCAGGCCCTTCATACAGTTTCCAGTCTATTAGCATATCAAAATCGCCGTATTGTTCCTCGGTACAGAGGTTGTCGCCTTTTCCCGTAAAGAGCAGTACTCCATCTTCAACAATCCAGCTTTCTGCTGCTTCCTTGTCTGCTTTCTGCTGTGCCTGAGTAAGTTCTTTCTTGTTCATGGCTGCCCTTTTGATCGGGTTTGCCACCAATCCTTTCCATCCGTCCAGGTTTTCCCCATTAAAGATAGAAATATATCCTCCCTCCTGTGAGTTTTCCGAGAGATATTTCTGGATGGATTGCCTCTGATAGTCTGCATCTGGATTTTGAAGTGTTTGACTTACTTTATCCAGTATTTTCTTTGTTTCTGTGCCGGCAAAAGAGGGATTGTTAATTGCAATATTCATTGCCGCAATAGCAGCTGTCTCGCTTGTTTGAGGCTGCTCCATATAGGGAGCAACGAAAAGCATTGCCTGGTATTGGGCGGTAGTGCCCATCAGTTTAATAATTTCATTCTTCTGTTTGTCGTTTTGGGCAAATGACATCGTTTCGCGCAGGAAGAGGTATTTAACGGCACCTGTTTTATTAGATCCGGCGATTGTCGAAACAAGCGCATCGGTTACCTTTTCCAGTTCCTGATTGTTTTTGCTGCTTCTTGCTATATCCAAAAGAGGATAAACAACGTTAAACGATTTCCATCCGGCAAGTGCTTCAAAAGCAGCGCTTTTATTTTTACCGGTTTCTTTACCATATGCTTTGGAAATAAGATCCATTGCCTGCGGGGTTCCGCTGTTTGCAAGGGCGCTGTAATAGAGGTGTTTGTTGGCAGATTTACCCATTCTTCCGGCAACCAGATTCAGTTGCTCATCCGCCGGAAGATAGTTGAGTGCCGCATTAATTGCCTGCCGTATTGCGGGTGCATAGCTTGCATCGGACTGCTCAAGCAGGGTGAAAAGGTCAGATAGGTTTCTGTCAGTTACAACCTCTTTCAGTGTGTTTGCAGCTTCGGTTTTCACTACTGTATTGCCAGTAAATATCTGATTATAAACGAGATTGTATTGGCTCTCCATTTTGCGGTTTGCAATAAGTTGCAGGATTGCCTTTTTCCCCTCATCTCCGCATTCGTTAAAAACTGATGCAAGGGTGTAAGATATATCACCGTCAAAGGTTGATAAAGCATTTTGTGTTAGTGTAACTGTCTCTTTATCATCGCTTTTTAGCAGGGCAGCTAATGCAATAAGAGCCTCATCTCCACCGATTCTTGCAAGAGAATGAGCTGCAGCCTTTTGCACTTCCTTGTCAGAAGATTTTACAAGCCTTATGATTTGAGGAAGGGCTGTTTTTCCGTTGTTTTCTGCAGACCAGTAGATAAGGGTTGTCTGTATCTGGGTCGATTTGTTAGAGGATAGCTCCTTTAATATCAGCTCATTCGCTTTTTTATCATTCTGAAAAGGGTATGCGTTGAGCACAGCGTTTATATAAGTGATATCACCATCTTTAATAACATTCTTCAATAAGTTCACTTTTTTCGTGGATTCCTGTGCCAGGATCAATTGCATGGCAGCACTCCTCAGTCCCGTGTCATTCTGTCTGGAAGCAGTGGAAAGTAGCTTCTTTGCTTCTTTCTCTACCAGTTTGGGGTTGCCGTTGTTGAGCCTGTCAAGTAATTTGATATATGATGCAGTGGCACTGTTTTTATTATATGCAAATCCGGCCTTTGCCGCTGCCTCTCTTAATGGTTCAAGGGCATCTTCTGACCCCACATTGGCTAATGCATTGAGAATTACTTTTTCCATTTTTTCCTGTGTGCTGTTGCTTAACAGGCTAAGCAGGGCCGGTTCGGCTTTTTGGTAATCGGTCTGGGCAATGGCGTTAACAAGGTTGAGCCTTATCTCATCCGATCCACCTGAGGAGAGAGCTATCAGTAGAGCATCATGAGCTTTCTCTGTTCCGATACTTACCAGCGCTTGCGACGCATCGTCTGAGAGATAGCTGTCAGTAAGGAAATCGGCTAATACGTTTACACTTTCGTCAGTTCCTATTTTTCTGAGTTGGCGTATAATGAATGCCTTCACCTCTTTATCGAGAGGTTGGGCGAGTGCCTTTCCGAATGCTTTTTCAGCCACTGATCGTTTGTTGTAGTCGTTTGCCACAAAGCTGGTCCAGCCGCTAATGGCGTAATCCAGCACTTCGTTACTCTCTTTTCCGGGAGGATTCATCCTTCCTATAATTTCCAGCAGTCCCTTTTCACCGGTGGAGACTAAATCTGAAATAATCTGGTTGTAATTCTTCGGGGTGTCTGCCGGCAGTTGGGCCAGTGCATCGGCGATGATGGTAGCATCGGTTCTACCTTGCGGTGTCTGAGCCTGAATTCCGGCAGTTATCAGAAGGCTCAGAAAAAATATGATAAATCGTATATGTTTCATCTTTTTTTATTTTAAGAGATTATATAGTCCAGGGAGCTCTCATAGGCTGATCAATCAGTCTGTTAGCTTCTTCGTCATTGACAAACATTTCATTTACCGGGTCAAACTGCAGTGTTCTGTTTAGTTGAAGCGCTATAGCACCCATGTTCACGATAGTACATGAGCGGTGCCCGTTCACCTCGTTCAGTGCAAACTTCTGTCTGTTTCGAACAGACTCAAGGAAATTAGTATTCTGTTCGCGTGGTTCGGGGAATGCAGCCAGTTTCTTTTCCCAGTCGGGGATATCGCAAACAAAGTTTTTGTAAACATTTCCTTTTGGCCCTGAAATATAGGGGGTGTCAGGTTTTCCGTAATCGCCACCCCAGAGTATGATCTGACAGCCGTCTTCATAAGTGTAAGTGATTGAACGCCATGTGCCGACTGCGTCGGGATGCTGTTGAGGTGCATCAACCTCCACTTTAACCGGACTTGTATTGTCTTTACCCAACATGTACTGTACGGGGTCGATATAGTGCTGTCCCATATCACCTAATCCTCCGCCATCGTAGTCCCAGTAACCACGAAAGGTCTGGTGAACGCGATGTGCATTGTATGGCTTATAGGGAGCCGGCCCCAGCCACATATCATAATCTAGTTCCTGAGGTACAGGCTGTGGTTCAAGGTGTGTTTTCCCCACCCAGAAGAATTTCCAGTCGAAACCGGTATGTTTGCTGATGGTCACTTTCAGAGGCCATCCTAAGAGCCCGCTGTCGATCAGTTTTTTTAGCGGCTTTACCGGGGTGCCAAGGCCGTAAAATTGATCCTTGAAGCGGAACCAGGTGTTCAGACGGAAAATATTACCATGTTGTGCTATTGCTTCCCTAACACGTTTCCCTTCTCCTATGGTTCTTGTCATCGGCTTTTCACAGAAAATATCTTTTCCTGCCTTTGCTGCTTCAACCGACATAATTCCATGCCAATGGGGTGGGGTAGCAATGTGAACGATATCAACGTTTTTATCAAGGATAAGATCCCTAAAATCGTGATAGAGGTTGATCTTTTCTTTTACCATTGCAGCTGCTTTGGTAAGGTGATTTTTGTCGACATCGCACATAGCAACAACACGTGTGTTATCGTAGGAAATGTGACCGCGTCCCATTCCTCCCACGCCGATAATTCCCTTGGTAAGTTCATCGCTGGGAGCAATCATCCCTTTCCCCAGCACATTCCGGGGCACAATTGTCAGCAATGTAACTCCACCGATAGTTTTTAAAAAATGTCTTCTGGTGGTCATTGTTATTATAAAATTTAATTACTTATAGGTATGTGAAAAATTAACTTTGTAAAAATAATGTTTTCTGAGGAGAAAAAAGAATGAAAAGTTAGATAAAGAATAAAAAAAGAGTAAAAGTAACAGGTGTTAAATTTTAAGTACACTTTTTGTTAAATAAATGAAAGACTGTTTCATCTTTTAGAAAAAGCATACTTGAATCTTTCTAGATAGGTACAAAAATCTCCTTGTTTGTCATGCTTGGAGAGCCAGCAAAGGGATAAATCTTTCAAAGTAAGTTCAAAAGTTTCTGCTGCTTCATAAACCAGAAAAAAGCCGGGCCCAAATGCACATAAAAAAAGGAGACTGTCCGGCTTTTAAAAACAGTCTCCTTTGAAATATTTGAAATAGGCTATTCTTTGTGAGGTGCACCTGCCAAAGGAATTGTCTCGGGGATGTTTTCCACTTTACCCATAAGGTAAGTTTTGGGACCCAGGTATAACTCGGAATTCAATATCTCATCCCAGGTTATGTCTTTTCCTGTGTATGCTGCTATTCTACCCATAATGGTTACAAGCGTAGAGTAAGCCTGGTCAACCCCGTCGTTTATGGTGTTCCCTGTTCTTATTGCGGTGACCAGGTTTGTATGTTCCTGAACGAAGGGATTGGTCACTTTCCATTCCGACTGGTTGTCATTTTCAGCAGGTAAAGGGTACTCCCAAACAATATTTCCTTTCAGGTCATACAGCTTTCCGGATGCGTCTGCATAACCGTTTGAGCAATTAATCTGCTCAACTTTCCCATTACTGCACCCGTCTATCTGACGTGAAGCGCAATGTCCTCGCATGCCGTTTTCATAAAGATATTCGATACTGAAAAAGTCGTACTGATCACCGGTGACCCTTCTTTGGCGCCCTCCCCAACCGGTAGCTTTTACAGGGTACTGCCCAAAATACCAGTTCATCACATCTATCTCGTGAATGAACTGTTCTGTAATATGATCTCCCGACAGCCAGCAGAAGTTTACCCAGTTTCTTAGCATATACTCCATATCTGTCCATTCCGGCCTTCTGTTGCGAAACCACAAGGCTCCCCCGTTCCTGATAATGTTTGCTCCGGTTATTTCACCGATTTCACCGTTTAATACCCTTCGTCGGGTCTCCATATAGTCCTTCTGTGAACGGCGAATGGTCCCGCTGATTATATTCAGATTAAGTGATTCAGCTCTTTTTACTGCTGCCAGCACTTTCCTTACACCTGTGGGGTCAACAGCAATAGGCTTCTCCATAAAGATATGTTTTTTTGCGTTCACAGCGGCCTCTACATGTGTAGGACGAAAATGTGGAGGTGTGCATAACAGTACTATATCAATTCCTGAATCAATAACTTTCTCATAGCTGTCGAAACCAATAAAACAATTCTCATCAGGAATTTCCACATTTTTTTTCTTTTTCAAAATCTCCCTGCAGGCATCCATCTTATCCTGGAAGACATCACCAAGAGCCACTATCTGCAGATTTGGCCCTGCATTCAGGAAATCTATTGCAGCACCAGTACCACGTCCACCACAACCGACCAATCCGGCTTTTAGAACTTTTCCATCGGGTGCCTGATCTGGTAATACAGGGAGTGTTAACCCGGCTTTTTTATCTTTTTTTTGAGATGAGCAAGAACTCAGAATCGGAATTCCAGCGGTTATTCCTATTGTTCCGGCTACTACTGAACTTTTTAGAAAATTTCTCCGTGATAATTGATTGTTTTGTTGCATTTCGAAATAATATGTTTTAAGACTTCAGATAACTGAAAATTATATCAATAGATTGTAATTCACATTTGGCAAAGTTAGAAAAATAACGAAGTAATATATTCATAATTTGCGAAAAATGAGTTTCAAAAAAAGATTAATCAGAGGATAGACTTATATCTTAAGAAATATTTTTCGCCTATAGAGGATATAAAGAAACACCCATCCTATGGTTATATATCCTGCAGACATGACAATGGGAGCCCAAGTTTCGGGAAAGAGTTCAGCAATACCACGGAAGAAAAATTCATTTGCATTTCCCCACCGTATGATACGGTTAGCAAGATAGATTGTAATAGGGTTCATCCCTATCACGACGAAGAAAAAAGACCACTTACTTAACCTCCACACGTCAATAATCAGGTAAAAAATAGCCATCAAAAGCAGGCTTATACCTCCAACCCAACAGACAAAAGAGCTGGACCACAGTATTTTATTAATAGGGAAGGCAAGATTCCATAACTGACCTGCTATCATAAGGATAACACCTGCAATAGCCATATACAATACTTTCTTTAATGGTTTCAGGTTTGTTAAAAGCAGCTCCCCTGTCAGAATACCTAATAATCCTGTCCCAGTAGCGGAGATCAGAGCCAATATCCCTTCGTTATCTCCCAGCTCAAAACAGCAGAAACGTCCCGGTAACAGAAGCCTGTCGATATAACTTGCAATATTTCCCTGCATTGAATAATGATCGGGATCTCCAGTATCAGGTGCCTTAAACAGTACAAAAAGGAGCCAGTAGAAAATCAGGATACCCCAGAACCAGATTACACGTGTTTTTGATTTTTTCGTATTCATGAAAATCAATGTGGCAAACATCCATGCCAGTCCAATTCGTCCCAGAACGCTTGCATAACGCAGGTTTGCGAAATCGAAGCTGATACCGTTATTGTAAATAATACCTATCAGCACAAGTAGCAACCCTCTCTTAAAAATATGCCTGTAAAGTGAATTCCTTCCATCTTCCATCTTTAAACGCTTTTGTGCAGAGAAGGGAAATGAGACACCGGCAATGAAAAGGAACAAAGGAAAGATCATGTCATATGCGTGAAAACCATGCCATTCTATATGTGTCATCTGGTTTGCCCACCACTGCAGAGCGGGTAATCCGGTTAAAGAGCCCAGCAGTATAAAAAACTCACCTGCACCCATAATCCAGAACATGTCGAATCCTCTCAGAGCATCGAGTGACTTTAGTCGCTGTGGCTGAATCTCGTTTCTAGTTTTTTGTTTCATCGATACAAGATACAATTTATTACAGATACGATATAATCTCATCCATTTGTGCCGAGATCATCTTCAGATGATTCCGGTCTCCCCCGTTTACCTCTGCAGTGAGCCATCCTCCCTGATGATTTATCTCTTTGACGGCTTTCATTACCAAAGGCCAGTTATTGTCGCCTTTCAGCAGATCTACTTTGAACCCTTCCCACAATCCTTTGGAGTTCATCAGCTCGCGGCTGAACTCTTTGATGTGGAGTTTCATAATGCGTCTGTTTAATGTCCTGATCCAATGCTCAGGCCATCCGTAACGCAGCACATTACCAATATCGAAATACCATCCTACAAGAGGATGATTTATTTCATCAACAAATCTTTTTGCTTCCACCGGACTTATGAGGAAATTGTTCCATACGTTTTCCAAAGCAATTTGCATCCCTGTTTCTTCTGCATAAGGAATCAGCTCTCTGATTGAGTTTTGAGAAGTGATGTATGCCTGCTCGTAAGATACCTTTTCGTTGACTACACCCGGCACGACTAAAACCGTGTCTCCACCCATCTCTTTCACCTCCTGCAAAGATTTCGCGACAGAGTCGATACACTTTTTCCTCACGGCCGGGTCGGGATCGGAAAGGGGTGAACTCCAGTGGTCCTTGTTTACAACCGAGGGAAGTTCAATCCCCGATTTGGCTTTTGCCTCAAGGATCTCGGGCATATTAAAATCAACAGGTGAGTTTAGTTCTACACCGTTGAATCCAAGATCTACGGCAAGTTTAAATTTGTCAGTTAATGACAACTCCTCTTTGATCATTCCAAGCCCCAAGCTCTTTTTTAAGGCGACTTTTTGTTTCGGCTTATTGTCTACAAGGGTTGATGATAGACCCAACGATGGAGTGACAGTCTCAATGGGCGATATCGTTGCAGACAAGGGAGAAACGACTGTCGCTCCCGCAATGGCGGCAGCCGATTTAATAAATTCCCGTTTGTTCATATCTATGATTATTTAAATTCAGTAATTCCTGGAATAGCAATAGGTATATCATATTTTGTATCATACACAGTAATTTGCAAAACGATTTAAGCAAAGATTAAATGCTTATATTAGTGACATTCTTTTGTCACAAATATAGTCGAATTTTTTAACATGTCTATGAATTTCACAAAGAAGGAGAGATTAGTGCATGAAAAAACAAATGGGCACCAAATATTTCCTCTTAATATCTGCCTATTCTATAAATTTATGGTTTAGTAACCCAAAGTGTAAACTTATTGGGGTGTATACATTTCATCAGTCTCTCACGGGAAAAACAGCAATTCGTAATGTACTGCACCCATAGGGGATAAGTTCAATGTCTTCTTCATTACCAATGTCTTTTTCCTGTTCAGTGAGAAAATAAGATACCGGGCCGGCCGACCCGTTGTATTCTTTCCATCCGGGGAGGCGTAATCCTGTTGTTCTTATTTTAACAGGTGCATTTTGCAGCGTCCAGGGATAATCTGAAGTCATGTTTTTTGTTTCAACAATAAAAGCTTTCTCAACATTTTCTTTACTTAAGTTACGGATAGGTAAGGCATAGTTCCAGGGAGAGTCGCTGGTGACCTGGTAATACCATTTTCCGTAACGTTTGGTTTCGTGGGGCTCTGTTGTTTTCTTTTGCCAGTTTTCATTCATCTTCAGCGCATACAGAAGTGGGCCGCGTTCAACGGCCGCTCCGCCATCGTACCATCGGCTTATCGACACTTCCATGGGCAGGCGTAGAACGACCTTGTCATTGCTTTTCCAGGCACGATCGATCTTTGCGATTTCACCTTGCCTTGTTTCTGCCGTAACCCCTTCCCCGTTTATCGTTATTACGGGGTTTTTACACCATCGGGGAATACCCAGGTGGAACGGAAATTTTATTCTTTCTTCTTTTTTATCTGGAAACTCAAAGGTAAAAGTAATGGTTTCCTCAAAAGGATACTGTGTGGACTCTTTAACGGTGATGAGTTGTCCATTTCCTACCTTTGCTGAAACCTCCGATGGGGCATACACCATTGCGGCAATGCCGTTATCGTTGGTCGCATACCAAAGATTCTGCGTAAACTTGGGCCACCCCTGATGCATGTTGGAGGTACAGCAGGGGTATCCGGTGAGTTCTCCGAAAAGGTTGTCTGTATCGTGATGGGGAGTTACGAAATTTCGCATGTCCCGGCTGACTTTAATCTGGTTGACCTGCTGGTAATACTGTCGAGCGCCAAAATCGTCGGTGGTTTGAGTTGGTAAGGCATTATAAGCAATTTTTTCGAGGTGGTCTGCCCATTGCACATCACCGGTAACCTG
>NZ_DIQL01000024.1:0-14244 GCF_002427225.1 Proteiniphilum sp. UBA5463
GGCCCTGTATTTCTGACATCAGCCGTAACGTTAATCTTGTCCTCTCTTGATTTTAGTATCTTTTTGTCGGTTTTTACATTATCTATTTTAAACGTTGTATAGCTTAACCCGTATCCAAAGGGATAAAGCGGGGTGATAGACGTGTCCAGATATCCAGACTTGTAATCTACCGATTCATCGTTCAGATTTACAGGACGGCCTGTATTCTTTTGGTTGTAGTAAACCGGTATCTGTCCCACATTCCTGGGAAAAGAGATCACCAATCGCCCTGAGGGATTATAATCGCCCGCGACAACGTCGGCGATACCAAATCCTCCTTGTGTCCCCGGAAACCATGCATGTAGAATTGCAGCGAGATTTTTATCTTCCCATGACAAATCGAGTGGCCGGCCGCTTAATGATATTAACACGATGGGCTTCCCTGTCTGTTTTAAGGCTTGCAGCAATTCTCTCTGTGCACCCGGCAGGCGAATGTCGGTACGTACGGCAGCTTCTCCCGACCAGTTAAAATCTTCACCCATCGCAGCAATTACAATATCTGCCCTGCGTGCCGCTAAAACAGCTTCGGCTATTCTTCCCGGAGTTGTTTCGGTGATGGAAGATCCTTCTGCGTAAATGAGTTTCACCGAGGAGCCTTTGTATTTTTCTGTAACCCCCCTGAGGATGGAAATGCTTTTGTTTCGATCACCCAGTCCTGCCCATTCCCCATTCATGTTTACGGAGTCGTTCATAAGCGGACCAATCAAGGCAACGGTCATGGCTTTGTCCTTTTTTACAGGGAGGAGATTGTTTTCGTTTTTCAGCAGCACTACCGATGAGGCTACGGCCTTGCGGGCAGTTTCCATGAATTCCGGAGTCATCGTGTTCTGTTTTGCCCTCTCTTCGTTGAGGTAACGATAAGGATCGTCAAAAAGTCCGAGCAGGAACTTCATCTCCAGGATACGCCTTGTGGCATTGTCGATAGCTTTTTCCGGCACTTTCCCTTCATTTACCGATTTCACCAGATGCTTGATGAAGGTTGCGCCTGTCATATCCATATCAATACCCGCGTTTATCGCCAATTCTGCAGCATGTTTCTCATTTTTAGCCACACCGTGTGGTACCAGTTCGTTGATACCTGTATAATCACTCACTACAAACCCTGTAAAGCGCCATTCGTTGCGCAACACTTCCGTCAATATCCAGCGGTTAGCAGTAGCAGGTACCCCGTTTATTTCATTAAAGGAGGCCATCATCGTGCCAACACCGGCATCTATCGCTGCTTTATAAGGTGGCAAATACACATTTCTTAGAGTATGCTCCGACAGCTCTGCCAGATTGTAATCTCTTCCCGATTCGGCGGCACCATAGGCTGCCAGATGTTTTCCGCATGCAAGCAGCGTTGTGAGACTATTGAGAGACTTAGAATCTTTGCCACCCTGAAAGCCGCTTACTCTAGCTTCAGCCACCTTGCTGCCCAACCAGGGGTCTTCTCCGGCGCCCTCCATTACACGACCCCAGCGAGCGTCTCTTGAAATATCGACCATAGGAGCAAATGTCCAGTTGATTCCGTCTGAAGCTGCCTCTATGGCTGCAATCTCCGCAGTCCTTCTCATCATTTCCAAATCCCAGGAGCAAGCTTCTCCCAAAGGAATTGGGAAAATTGTTTTGTATCCATGAATTACGTCCTGTCCAAAGAGGATGGGAATTCTCAACCTGGTGGAATCGACGGCGAACTGCTGAAACCTACGAATACCTTCCACTGTGGTGGCATTGAAAATACTTCCTATCAATCCTTTCTCCAGATAGGGCCGAAAATCATCGGACATTACCGGTCCTGTGATCGACCAGTTGGCAGAGAATTGTGCCATCTGCCCTATTTTCTCTTCGAGTGTCATCAGCTTCAGTAAAGAATCGACACGTCTCTCCACGTTTTTATCGTTGCTGAAACTTTGCCATTTGCCGGATTCAAAAGTACCGGATGAAGTTGAATTACAGCCTGTTATTAAAATTAACGTCAAAATAAATGCTATTGGAATAGTGGCTCTACTCATATTATTTCCTTTCTCTTTAATAGTCCGTTGATATTTTTGCCTATTATCGTTATGTTCAGGTAATTATGCCGCTTGTTTAAAAAAGCATCTTCAATGCGGATAATCGATTAATTATGATAATCCCAAAAAAAATATTGAACCGTAATTTTATTTTTTTGTTTAAAAAATTTTCCGATTATTGATTTTAGATAACTAGACACTGATTTATAAGGGTGCTGAATTTTTTTATTCTTCTATTTTTACTCTTGAGTCTGCTCCGAAAACCCCAAAACCCGATTTCAGGAGGTCGCAACTAGCTGGAAATCAATGGTGTTCTTTGTGGGATTTTCAGCAAAAAAGACTTATCGGAGGGGACTCACTCTTTATATGTAAATCCTAATTTCTTTAAACCCTCCTCTATTTCAGGAGCATTCATAAATAGTTCCCAAAGCAGGCCGGTACGGTAGTTTTCTATCATTGGAGCAATAGTGAGTTGATCAATAGCCAGGTAGCGTTGTGGATACCAATTGTATTCAATGCTAAAAGCATCGTAAAAACCATATTTACCCCACAGTTTATCTCCCAATTCATTGTAAAAATACTTTAATGCTTTCATCGACTGCTCAGGTGTATATGGGAAGCTGGATAACGCTGCTGTAGGCGTAATTACTCCAAGGTCATTCATTCCCGGCATATGAGCTGAATATCCGTTTACTGAATAACTGGCTGTCAATCCCCAGCAGTTTTCTGCGTATCCTTCTAATCTTTTGGGGTTTTCCACACAATACTCATAGTTGATAAGCGTTTGGTTCCGGTTGAGTTGCCAGTAGTCGGCATATTGGTCTGATAATCCTTTCGGACTGAGTCCGATATATGAGTAGTGTGCCCAGAAAAGAGGCCCGCCATACTCCTCAGCGCCGTTATGCTTGAGTATTAAAGGATAACCGTAAGTAACATTTTTACTTTTAATACCCCCTCCCCTGGCCCAACCATTATGGTAGGCTGACGCTGGAATTGAGTGAGTTGGAGATGATGCTGCTAAAATATATGTGATCAGACATTCGTTGTATCCTTCCAGCGGAAAGTTCATTTCCCAGTTGTATTCGGGACTCCAATGCCAATAGAGCACATCCTGTCCGTTCAGGTACCACGTCCAGTCCATTTCCCGCCAGAGGATGTCTATTTTTTCAGCAAGCAGTTTTTCATTTTCATTGCCGTTTTTGAAGTATTCCCGTACTATAAGAAGTCCTTGCATCAAAAAAGCACTCTCCACAAGATCACCTCCGTTATCTTTCTTACTGAACGGTTTAACTTTGCCGCTAGGGCCATGGAGCCAGTGTGGCCAGACACCGTGAAAACGGTCAGCGGAAGCCAGATAATCTGTAATCTGGTGTAACCTTGCTACGCCTTCAGTGCGTTGAACAAAACCACGTTCAATCCCAACAACCAGCCCGGCAATTCCAAAACCGCTGCCGCCGGTGGTAATTACATCAGCATCATTTTGGGGGTAAATCCCGTCTATATGTATTCGCTCGGGTGCAAGCCCGGAGGTTGGTTCCGCCCCATCCCACATGTAATTGAGATGTTTCTTCTGTATAAAGTCAAGAAATTCATTGTCTGAAGCAAAGTTTTTGGGGCGTCTCTCATCAACTATAGCCGGTTCTTTTTTATTGTTGCTATTGCATGTTATAAAGGAAACAGCACCGAAAATAAGTGCAACGATTGACAGGAGTTTATGATTATTCATCTTTATAATGGTTGTTTAATTTTTCTATTTCAGTAAGCGATAAAGGTAAACCCAAGGTTTGTCAGTCCGGCCTTAATTTCAGGAGAGCTCATAAACAGTTTCCACAGCAATCCCGTTTTGTAATTCTCAATCATTACAACAACCGGACCTTGGTTGATGGCGATGTGCTGGTTATCGAACCAGTTTTCCGACAGGTTGAAAGCATCAACAAAGCCATATTCTTTCCATAGTTTATCGCCGAGCTTATAATAGAAGAAGCGAAGCGCACGCATAGATTCTTCGGGTGTATAGGGCATTGATGCCAGTGCAGCTGTGGGGGCGATTACACCCCGGTCGTTTGTCGGAGAATGAGCACTATATCCCTGGTCCCCGTCGCTTGCGGTTAGTCCCCAGCAATGTTCACTGTAGCCGCTGTATTTTCTCGGATTGTCTTTACAATATGAATAATTGATAAGTGTGTGATGCTGGTTTTGTTCCCAATAATCGGCATATAGGTCATTCAATCCTCTTGGATTGAGCCCCATAAACGAATAATGGGCGAAGAACAACGGTCCCCCGAGGTCGGAGCCTAAGGGTAGTTTATAACCGAAGTACGATCTGTTGTTAGCCATACTCCCGTTTCGTGCCCATCCTTTCAGGTAAGTCTCTTTTGAGATGGGATGCAATGGCGAAGAGGCAGCCAGTACGTAAGTTATAAGACTTTCGTTCCAACCCGAAATTTTCATATTCATCTGCCATTCGTACTCCGGACTCCAATGCCAGTAGAGAACGCTTTCCCCCCCCTTTTGGAACCATGTCCAATCAATATCTTCCCATAAACGGGTAATCTCTTCGCTTAAACGTGTTTCTTCGAGAGTGGAGTTCGAAAAATATTGTCTGGCGGTAAGCAACCCCTGAAACAAAAGCGATGTTTCCACCAAATCGGCACCATTATCGAATGTGCTGAAGGGTATCGTTTCGCCGGTTTCGCCGTGAATCCAATGGGCGAAAGCACCATGGTAGCGTGCGCATTTTGTATTGAGGAAAGTTACAATTTTTCGAATTCGTTGCAATGCCTCATCTTTGGTTATAAATCCATGCTCTGCAGCAACAATCATTGCCATAATGCCGAATCCTGTACCGCCGGTAGTTACCGTATTTCCGGAAGTGGTGCGTTCACGCGCCATTCCGCTTACCGGGTGCCCGAAATCCCAGAAATAATTGAAAGTCTGTTTTTGCACCAATGTGAGCAATTCTTCATCGGATATGCGTGGAAATTTATCGGCAGGGTTAATACCGGTAGTGATCATATATATCTTTGCGGTTACGATCAAATTGCCCGATACCGACTTGAGTCCTGTATTTATAATCAACTGATACGAAGTGTAAGGAGTCAGCTCTTTTTCAGTTTTTATTTGTATAGTCCGGTTATCTATTGTGTAAACCAACGGAATATTATCTACTCCGGATTTTCGCAACACAATGTTTTTCTGCAAACTGATAGGATCAACGACATCCGAAAAAATCAGTTTTACTGTCAATTCCGGATTTATATTTACGTACTGACTAGAATTCTCTATTCCATCTATTTCAATTATTTCCAATTCAAATGTACTCGCTGCAGGTTTACTGCCGTTTTCACTGCACGTCCAGAATAATAAGGCGAGAGCCAAGAACAGTAATCTCCAAAACAGTTTTTGCATAAAGTGAAACCGGTTTATTGTCTATTTTGCTGAAACAACCACGACATAAAATCTGGTCTGTTAAAAGCCGGTTCCCAACTGGCGTGATTAACTCCGGGGAGTTCAATATATTCAACACTTGTTCCCTCTTCTTTCAATTTCAGATAAACGTCGCGTGAAAATTGTACGGGCACTACCGAATCGGCATCGCCATGGAAAATGCGGAAAGCCGTTTTTGAGGAAAACCCTTTGAACCGATCGGTGTTAATCCCTCCGCAAATGGGTATTGCAGCTGCAAATAAATCGGGAAAGCGGCAAACCATATCCAACGTCCCCATTCCGCCCATTGATAGTCCAATGATATAGATTCGGCCTTTATCCACTGGATACGTTTTTATCAGATTGTCCAACAACTCTTTTGTTAAAGCCAAAGGCTTGGATATTTCTGCATTGACCGGAAACGGAATTCCTTCTTTGAAGTTATCGGGGCGTTTAGGTGTTGGCCAATACAATCCTTCGGGACATTGCGGGAAGATAACAAAGCAAGGATATTTTTCGCGGTTTACCGGATTGGTAAACATCGTGGCGCCATGACGAAGTTGTGATATATTATCTGAACCCCTTTCGCCCGCTCCGTGTAGAAACAAGACAAGGGGATATTTTTCCCCCTTTTCTATATGAAGGGGATTTAATTGTCGATAAGGCAGGGAGTCTCTTTTTTCTGATATGAGAATACCTGGTTGGTATTCGTGATATTGAGCGTTGGCTATCGCTATAAAAACAATAGAAGACAAAAGAAAGAAAAATGTGCGATGTTTCATATCCAGATTTTTTTTATCACCGCTGGTTCGCTTTTTTAGAGTGAGCCTGCGGTGATTATTATAATTCAATTATTTTATTTAGCCATCACAAATGCGATCTCTTCAGCGGTCAACGCTTTATTGAATATGCGAAGTTCATCTATAAGGCTGTTGTCAGAGAGATGCCCCCATCCATTAAAATATGGAGCTCCGGAGCCAATAGACATGAAATCACATCCTTTCCAGCTTATTTCTGAGAGATTTGCAGTGGCTACTTCCTCTGTGTCAATATACAAAAAGGCTTTACCTTTGGTCAATACCAGCGAAATGTATTTCCAATCGGTTGAAGCAGGGTCAATGTCGGCTTTGTCCGCTCCATCCAGCCAACTGTCGTCCGTTCCGTTCCCGATATTTGCTTTAATTCGTTGTTTACCGGATGCATTTTCTCTAAAAATACGAATGCCTGATGATCTGTTGATCTGGTTGTTTGCTGGCTGGCCTTCATCTTTAGGCGATATAACCAGTATCCCTGCCCTGTCTGGTGTGCTGTTTACTTTGTACCAGAATCCGAATGTCATTTCGTTTTTCAGGGGTGCTGCCATATTGTTAATACCAAACTTCAGATAGCTGTCTTTGGCTCCGGCATAGGCCTTGCCTTTTTTACCTTCGGCAAGGGAAGGAGTGCCAACAACAGAAGCTTCCATTAAACTCTGGTAGTCTTCGTAATCTTTATCAAACGACATATAAAATATCTGTCCGTCACTTCCAATGGGTGGTGGTGTTGGCTGTTCGGGATAATCGAAAGGTGGGTTTTGACCCAGATCCTGAAAACAAGACACCATTAATATTGATAATGACACAAGCAATATATATCCTGTTTTTTTCATAACGTTCATTTTTAATTATTTAATAATTCGGATTCTGTATCAGCACACCATTTGATTTATCCACTTCGTTTTGCGGTAGAGGCAATAGTTGATGCTTGTCCTGATATTTTGTCTTTCCGGCAGAATGTAGCACCTCCATGGCAATTCCCCAGCGAACCAGATCGTAAAATCTGTCGAACTCCATTCCTAACTCCACACGTCGTTCGTGACGAATGGCATTACGTAATTCCTCCTGATTTGTAGTTGTCACTTTAGGTAATATGGAAGCATTGTTACCACGTGCTCTCGCCCTTACCATTTCTAAATAACCCTGAGCTTCGACAGTCTTGCCAAGCTCAATGGCAGATTCGGCAGCCATCAGAACTACATCTGAATAGCGAATAATACGTATATTGAACCAGTGTCCCGATTTTGAAAAAGTTAAGCGCATTGCTGGATTGGTATATGCTTTTTTGTTGTAATATTTATTTATCACGTCAGCATTGGCTATCGGTTTCTCTCCATATGGCTGATTTCCCGGAATAGAATTCGGGTCACCTCCTGTTTTGTAAAAATACAAAAGGGTTTCGTCCTTACGAGGATCTCCGGGTTCAAAGGCTTCTGCCAGATTTTCAGTTGGGGTATTCCATCCCCATCCCAGATTCCATTCGCCGGCACCACGCACGCCTTGTACCTGAGCAAATTGGCTTCCAATGTCGTTTGATTCCGGTTGCGAAGGGGTGGCCGTACATTGTAATTCAAATACCGACTCACTACTGTTCTCACCGGTCTCACGAAAGATCTGATTATAGGGTGTATTGAGATTATATATTCCTGAGTGAATAACATCTGTAGATGCAGTGTACATATTGTTCCAATCGTTTCTCATCATAAAAGCTCTTGCATGCAGTGAACGCGCAGCTCCCCATGTAAGTCTGCCTATATAAACAGGAGGCCATTCCCTTGGCAGATGTTCTTCGGCAGTGGTCAGATCATTGTCTATTAAAGTGTAGATTTCAGAAACAGCAGATTTCGGGATATTGGCTTCCTCTGCTTTGTCTATTTTAAAATCAATTTTGGGAACTTCTCCGAAAGCACGAACAAGGTTGAAGAAGGCAAATGCACGGAAGAAATGAGCCTCCGACTTGTTTATAAGGTCACCTTCTGAGAGAGTTCCCTTTTCATCTTCCGCTTGCGCTATGTCATAGAGGATTTTGTTTGCAAGATTAATAATTTCGTAATTGCCTGTCCAGTAGGATCCTATAAGCCCATTTGTGGCGATATATTCAAAATCATCATACATTACACCGTGTGCGGCACCGTCTGCCGCCGTACTTCCTTTTTCCGCATCTTCTGAACGGAAGCTGTGAATGGCAAGCGCTGTAGTACCCGAGGTCACATGAAAGCCTCTAATTTTCGCATATAGTGTAAACACATCGGACTGGAAAGAACCGCCACTCCCTTCATCGCCTTCTACCCATTCGCCCTGTGGCCTTTGGTCCAGTAAATCGCTACATCCGTTAAGAATAAGTACTGTGACTGCGGTTAAAATCATCAAGAGATATGCTCTATTTTTTTTCATAAGATTAATTTATTTTTCAGTGTTGGCATATTAAACCATCTATAATAATTTTTGAAAATATAAGTATGAATGCTCGTTTAATATGACCTGTTATTTAAAAAGTTAAATTTACACCAAAAGTATAGATCATTGGCATTGGGTAAGTGCCGCCATCTATTCCGAAAGCCAATGCTGACCCACCTATTTCAGGTGTATATCCTGTATTGCGAGTCCATGTCTTCAGGTTCTGTACATTCGCATAAATGCGCAATGATTTAAGAAAAATCCTTTGTAATAATTCATCATTAAATGTATATCCCAGCTGTAAATTACGTATTCTGAAAAAGCTGCCATCTTCAATAAAGTATTCTGAATTGATAAGGTTGATAGATCTTGAAGGATTCAAAATAGGCTCCCAATTTGAGCTACCTTCACCATTCCAACGACTCATCCTTTTAGTCAGGTAGTTGAGCTGTGCATAAGTAGGATCGTCCCATGTCCTGTATATCTCATTGCCATATACTCCCATCAAGTCTATTCCCAGATCGAATTTTTTATAGTTCAGGCTGATATTAAATCCGTAAGTGAAATCTGGAGTAGGATTACCTATCATTGTGCGGTCATCCTGCGTGATCTCACCATCTCCATCAATATCCACAAATTTTAAATCGCCGGGGGCTACACTTCCAACCTTGTTGGGGTAATAGGTCTTTACATCTTCCCTATTCTGGTAGACGCCCGCTACCTTATAACCAAAAAAATGTCCTACAGGATATCCTTCCAATGAGCGGGAGATTCCTCCAGCGTCAAAAATGGCATCTTCGGGGCCTCGACCCAGGGAGACTACTTTATTATCAATTGTGGTAAGGTTGGCCGAAAGCGAATAATTTAAACCTCCTACACCAATCCTGTCTGTCCAGGTTGCTGAGATTTCAACCCCTTTGTTTTGTATTTCCCCCAAGTTTTCAAGTGAATTTTTTGCTCCGGAAAAACCGGAAAGCATTACAATTATATCCTTGGTGCTTTTATTATAATATACTGGCTCGATTCTTAATCTATTATTCAATATGTTGATTTCGAATCCTGCCTCCCAAGCATATGTCTTTTCCCATGACAGATCTTGAGGAAGATACTGAATGGAATATCCAGTAACGATATTATCACCAAATACGGCGCTTCCGGAACTTGTTAATTGCGGATAAGTGGGATAATTGTATCCTCCTGTGTTCTGGCTTCCAAGTACTCCCCACGAACCTTTCAGTTTCAGATAATCAATAAACGATAGCTCTTTAATAAACTCTTCTTCCGAAGCTACCCATCCCCCGCCAAATGAGTAGAAGTTATCCCATGTGTTGCCTGCAGCTCGAAAAACTGATGCTCCGTCACGTCTGTAGGAAGCATTGAAGAGATATCTGTTTTCGTAGTTATAAAGAGCACGCAGCAGATAAGACATGGTGAAGCGTTTGTATTGACTGCTGCTGTTGCCGGAAGACTTTGAGGGTATTGATGAGATCCACCACTTATCGATATCGTTACTTGGAATGGAAAAGATAATATCTTCTATGTTTTGGCTCCTTGAAGCGCCAAGATATGAATATTCAGTAAAATTTGTTGTTAATCCGGCAGTTGCTGTCAGATTGTGGCCTCCGAAAGAGTTTTGATAAGACAAGATGTAGTCGCCCTGTGCAACGGTACGTGTTGATTTTGACTGTGATAAGGATTCATTGGTTGTCAGGTTTTCTTTTTCTCCCAAATCGGGATTATACACATAAACTATTGGACTGTACTCCCTGTTTTCAGCAACTGCATAATCCAAAGATAAAGTAGTTTTAAAGTTGAAATTTTTCAAGAAGTCTACTTCTCCATAAATATTACCTGCTGCACGATTGTTTTCAGCAATATTGTGATTCTCTCTTGCCTCAATATCAATAAGTGGATTCCAGACTTGTGCACGTTGAAAATCAGGAAGAGTATGTAGTAACAGGCCGGTTTCGTCATAAACAGGAGCTACAGGAGCTGCCTTGATTGAGCTGCTCACACCCTTTGCATCTGCAGGAAGTGTTCTTGATGCATTGACCTGATAACCGAATCGCAGCGCATTTGTCACGCTGTAGTCGCTGCTAAGGTTAAGAGTTAATCGTGAATATTTTTCGTGTATGATGTTTCCTTCTTCAGAGGTGTAGCCTATACCCATATAAAACCGGTTCTTATCGCTTGCACCGGTAATACTTATATTGTTATTTGTGATAAATCCTTTTTGAAAGATTTCATCCTGCCAATCTGTATCGGCAGACCAGTTAGTATAGTCAAAAGGGACCAATCCTTGGTTTATACGCTGTTCGTTATACAGTTCCTTGAATTGTGCGGCATTGGTCATCGGCATTTTGTGGGTAACATCTTTGAAGCCGGCTGATGAATTGAAATTAACTATCGTCTGCCCCTTTTTTGCACGTTTCGTGTTCACAATTATTACTCCATTGGCGCCACGTACTCCGAAGATAGCCAATGAGGAGGGATCTTTAAGAATTTCCATTGATTCGATATCGGAGGGGTTCAGATAATTTATGTTATCCGAAAAGAGTCCGTCTACAACATACAAAGGAGAATAGCCATTGATAGAGTTTGTGCCCCTGATTCTTATTTCAGGATCCTGTCCCGCGCGCCCAGTGTTAACAACCTGTACCCCCGCTACTTTACCTTGAAGTGATGTCAGAATATTGGTAGAAGGACGATTAGATATTTCCTCTGCATTTATACTGGCGATTGAGCCGGTCAGGTCTCTTTTTTTCGCCGTGCCGTAACCAATCACTAAAACTTCTTCCAGTGCATGCACATCTTCCGATAGCCGTACATCGATTGTTGAGCGCCCGTTTACGGGTATCTCTATCGTTATCATTCCAATATAGCTGAAAACGATAGTCCCGTTTACAGGTACTTTATCAAGTATGTACTTCCCGTCAATATTTGTAACGGTACCGTGGCCGGTGCCTTTCACTAAAATGCTGACCCCGATTGCAGGGTCGCCTGTTGATTCTTCTGTTACCGTTCCGGAAACGGTAATTTGCTGTTGCGCAATTATAGCAAAAGAAAACAGAAGAAAACTAAAAACTGATGCAATTTTCAATTTCATGGATTCCTCGTTTTTTGTTTAAAAAAAATAATTTTAATAAAGGAAGTGTTTACATATTGAAAGAAAAAATTATTTACCTCTTTAAAAATACGTTATGTTCTATAACATATTTTTAAAGTGTACTTTTATACTACTGCACAACGTGTCAATCTATATATATACAGTAGATTATATATGGATGTCTTGTAAATGTAAAGTAGCTGCTTATCGGAAATTTATCATAAAATCTACTAAATTTTCTGATTCGTCAAGCTGAAGTTTCTTCCTTAAACGGTAACGTGCGGCTTCTACTCCGCGTATAGATATATTCAGTAATTTTGCAATATCTTTTGATGAATAGTTTAGTCGCAGCAATGTACATAATTTCAGATCGCCGGGTGTGAGTGAGGGATACCTTTTTTTAAGTTTTCTGAAAAAATTTTCATGTATAAGGTCGAAATTTTCCTGGAAAACAGCCCACTCATCTTCCTTAGAAAGATTCTTTTGAATCATTTTTAAAAGTTTGTTACCTTCGGTGCGATTAATTTTTGCAGCTAAAATATAAGCCTGTATATCTGCACGCAAGCTCTTTAAAAATTCAGAGTGATTAATAAGCATCATTGTTGCACTGGCCAACTCCTTGCTTTTGTAATTCAGATCTGTCACCAGCTTTTCATTTTTTAAAGCCGTTATCTCTTTTTCCTGTCTTGCAATTTGAGCTATACGCCTGTTTTCCTGTTCTGTAAAAAATTTATTTTTTTTGTGTACAATTCTCTGTATATGGTTTTTTATCAGAAGACCGGTCACAGATCCAATAAAAAAGAAATAGAGTAAGTATGACCACCAGGTTTTATACCACGGATTTTTTATCTTGAAGGAAAAGCTTACGGAAGAGAGTTCATTTCCTGAACTGTTAAAAACATATGCATTCATTATGTAATCACCTGCTGGAAGGTTGTTGTAAGCTATATAGAGATTATCATCGGTTTTTACGCGGCGGTTGTCGTATCCATGCAGTAAACATTCAACACGGAAAATTTGCTTTGAGAATTCAGGATACATAAACTGAAATCCAATATCGTTGGATTGAAAGTCAATAATCGCTTTTTTGTACAGATCAAGGTAGACTGTTTGATCGTTTTTCCTGTTATGGTAAGTAACCGATGAGATCTGCAGGTCAATCTTATCCGGCAACATCCCATCGGATAACTTGTATTTTCCAATTCCACCGTTAAGGCAGAAGTAGGAGCTCCCATAATCTGAAACATATACATTTGCTCTTCCTTCATTTGGAGGGTTATTAAGAATGCTATATGGAATACGGTCCTTTACACTATATCTGTTTTGATCGAATTCAACGAGAGCGTACTCTGTCTTGCGAATGAACCAAAACAGGTCGTCGTTTACATGTACAATCCGGTAGGTGTCTGCGAAATCGGGCAGATCGTGATTTAGCAGGTCGAAAGGAATAATTTTTCGTTGAATATCATCGAATGTAAAAAAATGGTAACCATCGGTAAAAACAACTCTACCCTTCAATTTCATAACTTTAATAGAATGTAATGTAGATTTTTGTTCTGTGTCGAACGAAAGATGATTCTCCATCTCAACCACCCGCTGTAAATCACTGTCCAGTTTCAACCGATATACCCCTTTATACATATGTCCCGCCCAGATATTACCAGCATGATCAATCTCGAGGTTTTTTATCAGGTCGGAGAACCCATCTATAGGATGGCTGAATGTCCAGTCACCAGATTCATCATGGGTGTAAACATATATTGATGTGTATGAAGATTCCAAAAGTATATTCTTACCGTTGATAGTTGCCTGCTTGATATCCATACCTCCTGTTTTTGCTTTTGGGATAGGTACCTCTTGGTCACTCTCAATTAGAGAGGTACCCAGATTATGCCCAACAAAAATTTGTTTACCGAATTTTTTTATAAACCAGGACTGAATATCGAACTGAGGAATGCGGATAAAACTATTAGCGTGTGCATTGTAGGTGTAAACTCCTTGATTAGTCGCAATATATATTGAATTATTGAAAAACAGAATATCTTCCACCAGACCTGTTTGAATATCGGCTGGTTCAAAGAATGTGAACGGAGAGTTTGTACGAATATTGGAAATACCGTTGTCTAGTGCTGCCCAGATAGTGTGGGCACGATCCTCATATAATGCAAGAACGGTGTTGTTGTTCAAGCCGTTGTTGCGGTTGATATGCCATAACTTCACACCGTTTTTGTTAATGGCAAACAGACCGCTGTTGAGTGTTCCGAACAGCAAGAGAGAATCTCCAGCACAGATAGCCCGGTTTACAATTGCTTCCCGTAGTTCATCTTCAATGGATATATGCCATGGTACAGGTGTTTGATCGTTTTTGGAGAGGCGGTAAAGTCCGCTCTTTGACGTGACCAGCAGATAGTAGTCATCGAAAGGTAATACTGCCACCACGTCGTCGTTATTTAGTTGTTTGCGTGTC
>NZ_DIQL01000064.1:0-16574 GCF_002427225.1 Proteiniphilum sp. UBA5463
CCGAATTAAGCAGTGAAAACAAAAAGACTATTTCTGCATATCATCAAATATATTTAAATTTGTAGTTGCGTTGTGTATTGATTTTCTTATAGATATTTACATTGCGCACGTAATAAAGTTATGCTGTTATTTTCACATTGAACATTGCTCGTTGCCTTCAGGATATCACTTAGTGTTGTGTGCAAAACTTTTGCACAAGTTTCAACTTAATATCAGCTGAATTGACTCTTTGTTCATTAATTAAATTATTTGAAATGAAAACTCCCAGATCGGTAGTAAAAGCTCACGATATCAGTCAGCTCAGGTTTCGCGATACGCCGTTCGTGAAGCTTATGAACAAACGCATTTACAACATCCTAATGGTTGCATCTAGATACGACATGTTTATACTTGAGGACGATGGACGTGTGGATGAGCAGATATTCAACGAGTACACATCCCTTAATCTGCGTTATCCACCCCGCTTTAATCAGGTAAGTAACAGCAGAGAGGCACTGGCTGAACTAAAACAGAATCACTATGAGCTGATTATCTGCATGCCTAACATGGACAACAGTGATACATTTGAACTTGCAAAACAGATAAAATCACGTTATCCCGAAATACCGATTGTGCTTCTCACCCCTTTTTCCAAAGCGGTGACCCAATCGTTGCGTAAGGAGGATCTGAGCGGGATAGATTATGTTTTTAGCTGGTTGGGTGACACTGACCTTTTGCTGGCAATCATAAAGATTATTGAGGACTATATGAATGTTGAGCACGATGTGAAGACAGTGGGAGTGCAAACAATAATGCTGGTTGAAGACTCAGTCCGTTTCTACTCCTCGGTACTTCCGTTGCTATATAAGTTTGTTCTTTACGAATCGAAAGAGTTCTCAAAGGAGGCGCTAAACGATCACCTGCGAATGCTTAGAATGCGTGGGCGCCCAAAAATACTACTTGCACGAAACTACGAAGAGGCGGTATCTTACTACAAGAAATATGGTGACAATATGCTGGGTGTTATTACCGATATGAGTTTCAGCGTGGGGGGAGAGAAAGACAGGTTGGGAGGTAAACGCCTGGCTGAGTGGATCAGAACAAAAGATAGTTATATTCCAATTATCTACACATCTTCCGAATCGGAAAACATTAAATATGCTTGTGAAGCAGATGCGGTGTTTATCGATAAAAACTCCAAAACTTTTCCGCAGGATCTCCGCAAGGCTATCAAAGAGAACCTGGGTTTCGGAGATTTTATTATTACATCTCCAAACAAAAAAGAGGAGATTTTCCGCATCAAGAATCTTAAGGAGTTGCAGATGAATATCCGTAATATTCCTGATGATGCCCTCTATTATCACCTTTCACGTAATCATTTCTCACGCTTTTTCTATTCACGTGCCATGTTCCCGGTGGCAGAGATGCTGAAAAAAATTGATGTTTCCGAGTATGCGAGCATGGATGATGCACGCGAACTAATTTACGCCACAATTGTGCAGTACCGACTGATGAAAAATACAGGTGTAGTGGCTGTGTTCGAGAAAGACCGATTCGACCAATACTCAAATTTTGCCCGTATTGGCGAGGGGTCGCTGGGAGGGAAAGGAAGGGGGCTTGCATTTATTGGATATATGGTGAAAACGCATATGGAGCTGAATAAAAATCCCAACTTTCCCGTTACAACACCTAAAACGGTGGTACTGTGTACCGATATTTTCGATGAATTTATAGAAGCTAACAATCTCTACATAGTGGCACTTTCTGACAGGAAAGATGAGGATATCCTGAAGCATTTTCTTGCTGCCAAGCTGCCTAAAAGGCTGGTTAGCGACTTTTTTGTTTTTTTGGAAGCTATCGAAGGACCAATTGCCATCCGTTCATCGAGTATGCTGGAAGATTCACAATATCAGCCTTTTGCCGGAATATACTCTACATATATGATTCCTTATGTGAAAGACAAATATGAGATGGTACGCCTTCTTAGCAACGCAATCAAAGCAGTTTATGCATCGGTTTTTTATAAAGATAGCAAAGCTTATATGGCTGCCACGCAGAATCTGATTGATCAGGAGAAGATGGCGATAGTTCTTCAGGAGATGGCTGGTTCACAGTATGGTAAGTTGTTTTATCCTGCTATATCGGGCGTTGCGCGTTCAATTAACTACTATCCTATTGGAAACGAATCTACTGAGGATGGTATTGTTGATATGGCTTTGGGATTGGGAAAGTATATTATCGACGGGAATCTCGGACTTCGTTTCTCACCACTGCATGCATCCGGGATTCTGCAACTGAGCACTCTCGATCTGGCGCTAAGGGATACACAAACAAGGTTTTACGCTCTCGATCTCGATTCGGTATCAAAAGATTTTACAGTTGATGATGGGTTCAATCTATTGAGCATTAGGCTTAAAGAGGCTGAAAAAGATGGGCCGCTCAGATATGTCGCCTCTACATACGATCCTCAAGATCAGGTTATTCGTGATGGTTTCTATGAGGGAGGGCGCAAGATTGTATCTTTCGCAAATATCCTTCAGCATGGTATGTTCCCGTTGTCAGAGATCCTCGACAAGCTGTTGAAGGTAGGGCAAAAAGAGATGGGACGGCCTGTGGAGATAGAGTTTGCCGTGGATATAAGAGATCATAAGTTTGCTACATTTTATGTACTGCAAATTCGGCCGATTGTCGACAACAGAGAGGTGGTGTATGAAGATCTGGAAAATATAAATGTAAAAGATTCAGTGTTAATGTCAAAAAATGCACTTGGAAATGGAATATCAAACGATGTATTCGATGTGGTATATGTGAAGACTGAGTCTTTCTCTGCATCCAAAAATCCTCAGATAGCCCGTGAAATTGAGTCCCTGAACAGCATGTTTGCAGAAACCGGGACAAATTATGTGCTTGTCGGCCCGGGTAGATGGGGCTCTTCCGATCCTTGGTTGGGTATCCCGGTTAAATGGCCCCATATATGTCAGGCACGCTTGATAGTGGAGTCGGGTATGGAGAATTACCGCATAGAACCGAGTCAGGGCACACATTTCTTCCAGAACCTTACATCTTTCGGTGTGGGATACTTTACAGTGAATCCATTCTTGGAAAATGACGGTTACTTCGATGAAATGTTTTTGAATCAACAGCCTGCTATTCACGAAACCGAATATATACGTCATGTGCAATTTGAGAAACCTCTTGTCATCAAGATCAATGGAAAAAAAAGGATCGGAGTGGTCATGAAACCAGTTCTATGACATTTTTAATCATTAAAAACACACTGTTTACCTGGTAAAGCAACCCTTTACCGGGATATTTTTTATTTGTTTTTTTTAAAGGAACTGTTCCGGTTAAATAGTTTATTATTATTAATAATGATTAAATAAATCGTATTGATGCAGCGTTTGAGATTTCCATTCGTCTATTGCAATGTATACTTGAGATTTCATATCATACTATTAGAGTTTTTAATCAAAACAAAAAGTCCATAAAACTGTTTAGTAGATAGTTAATACGTCACCGCATTAATATAGCCCTCATGTGAAGAGTAAATCAATCAATCCTGCCCAAAGCCCTGATTATCATAAGTCAATGCTCGATCGATACGCCGAAGTTGCATTTGTGTTAACACTCTTATCAGTTCGATTATCATAAAGCAATGTGTTTCTGATGCAGGTGAGTTTAACTACAAAATAATTAATCATATGAAAAAAATTTTCCTGACGCTGTTGTTTCTTGTTCATGTTTTCGGAATATATACACAGAACAGTCAAACTGTTAATAATAAGCACTATGTAAAAGATTGGATACGGGTTGCCGAATTCGAAAAGAAGTCGCTTCCCCAATCAGCGGCGAAAGTGGTGGATGAGATATTGAGTAAGGCAATTGAAGAAGAAAATAGCCCCCAGGCTATTAAAGCAGTGATACATCTGGGAAAATATGATCTGGCGGTTGATGCACAAAATGATTCACTTATATTCCGCAATTTGCGACAAATGCTCCTCAAAAGTAATGATATGGTGGAGCGCGCCGTATTGCACTCTATGTTGGGAGAACTCTATTTGCAATATTATCGGAAAGACTCGTGGAATATTAATCAAAGGACTGGATTGGGGGACTTTGTACCGACCGATATAAAGGAGTGGACACGTAATATTTTCTATGATAAGGTAATAGAGCATCTGAATGCTTCTATTGCTCCAGAGGGGGAACTGATAAATGCAAAAGTTGAATCCTATACTGACGTAGTAGAGCTGGGAAATGATTCGAGACGGTTTTTCCCTTCGTTGTACGATTTTCTGGCTCGTCGAGCTATTGAGTTTTTTGGGCAGGTTGATACCGGTGAGGACTTGAGTTATACTCTGGCAAAACGGAATATCACACAGGAGTCTCTCTTCTCTCCAGTTGAGGATTTTGTAAAACTGCCATTCAATCCCGAACTCAGAGAGTACAATCTCTGGGCTTTGGAAAGTTATAGAAAGCTACTGGGTTCACTGAAACAACGAAGCATGGACGAGTCTCTTCTACTGACGGAGTTAGAAATGTTTGATTACCTGAGAAAACTCTCCTCAGCCCACACTTCTGCGGCAAGGCCCGCGCTGGAGAATCTCCTGGAAAAATGGGAAGGGAACGATATTAGTGTTGAGGTCATCGACAAGCTTTCCCAGCTTTATCAGCAAGAGATAGATTTGATGGATCCAGCAGATTCTATCCAGGCAAAAGAGAAGACCGGGGAGCTGTATGAATTGCTGAAAAATACAATTTCCATTTTTCCAAAGTATGAACGTATTTCCATACTTGAAAACAGGTTGTCGCAACTTACACAGCCGTTTTTCACAATCTCAGGAGCGAGTACTTTTCCTATAGAGGGAGAAAAAAGGCTGAAAGTTGACTTTCGGAACATCCGCTCACTAACAGCAAAACTCTATAGAATCCATTCACCCCTTGATGTGCTGACAGAGAGGTCAAAAATCAGAAGCCAAATAGCAGACAAACGTGAGTTTTTAAGAGAATTCAGTATATGTATCCCCGAAACGGTTGAATATTGGAAAGGGGAAACATCGTTCGTGCTGAACGCCGGAGCCCCCGGAACCTATATGTTGACTTTCAGTACTTCACCAGAAACAGATTATAGCGGAGAATCGGAATATTATTTCGCAGTTTCCGATCTGGCGATTTTTGCCCGTGAAGCATCCGATAACAGGTATGAGTTTTTTGTTGTGGACAGAACCACCGGTACACCAGTACCCAGAGCAAAAATAAATATTTATAAGCTGCCAGGTAACTGGAGTAATTCGCAGCTTGCTCTTGATCAGTCCATTACTTCCAACAATTTGGGACTGGCAGTGTATGATAAAAAGATTCCGAACAACGATGTATTTTATCACGCTGTTTTAAAAAATGACAACGGCTCGATGTTGAGTCCGCTGCCTTTGGATTATTATGATTTTTCCGACCTAAAAAGTGAACCGCGGAAAACGACAAGTATCTTTACCGATCGCAGTTTGTACAGGCCCGGACAAACCGTTTTCTTTAAGGCAATACAGGTTCGTACAGGTATTAAGGAGCAGTCCGTTATAGCAGGGGAGACTATCGAACTTGTGCTGAGAGATTCCAATTACAGAGAGATCTCCAAGCAGACCCTTACAACCAATGAGTTTGGCTCTGTGGCGGGTGAGTTTGTATTGCCTCACGGCATTCTTTCTGGAAATTTTGCGATCACCTCTCAAAACGGGACAGTTAATTTTCAGGTTGAAGAGTATAAACGTCCTACTTTTGGGGTATCTTTCGATAAGATAGAGGGAACCTATCAATTTGGTGAAGAGATCACGCTCAAAGGAAAGGCGGAAAACTTTTCCGGGATAAAACTGCAAAATGCTACGGTAACCTACCGAATCACTAGACAACACACTTATTGGTGGAGATGGGCCAGCTTGCCTGAATATTTCACTGCCGGTAGTGCAACTACAGGTGATGATGGGAGATTCGCCATTACATTCACGCCCCGGAAACCTGATGGCGAAAAGGGTCGCAAACGTATTTACACGTTTAATGTGGAAGCAACTGTAACCGATAGCAATGGAGAGACACAAGCAGGTGTATATAGTGTTACTGTAGGAGATATATCGATGTTGTTGCATATCGACATGAATGACCGATGGGAGAGAAACAACCCTGAAGAACCTCTGTTCTCTGCGAAAAACCTGGATGGACAGGAAATTATGGCATCAGGTGTTTATTCGTTGTACACAGTTTCTGAAAACGATTCCATTGCAGATAAAGTGTTGATGGGTACTTTTGTGACCGGAAAACAGGAAACGTTGAAAAAACAGCTTGCCCTGCTCTCTTCTGGTAAATATCGGTTGAAACTGCTTACTGAAGATGAACGGAATAACCCGGTTGAAACGGAAAAAGACTTTATACTTTTTTCATATAGAGATAAGCGGCCCCCTGTGAAAACCAACGATTGGCTGATCGAAAAAAACAAAACATTCGCCGATGGAGAGCCGGCTGAAGTGATACTTGGTGCTTCCGATTATGTAAATGTGCTGTATGAGCTATGGCATGATGAAACAGTGTTGGAAAGAAAATGGATTAAGCTGAACAATGAAACCCGGTTGTTTTCTTTGCCTTATAAACCGGAGTACAAAGAGGGAGTAGAGCTGATGCTTACCTACGTAAAAAACGAGCAGTTTCATGCGCATCGTGTAGCGCTAACTCCGAAAAAAGAGGTTAGGGAACTGGTGGTTAAGTTAGATGTGTTTCGCGACAGAATCCGCCCCGGATCGGGGGAGGAGTGGCGTCTGTCAGTATTAGATGCTGTTGGAAAACCTGTTGTAGCTGAGGTCCTTGCATCAATGTATGACGTGTCGCTCGATAAAATATATCCTAACCAGGGATGGGGGGACCACTATTTTTCGCTCCTTTCACAAGGCTATAGCCCAAAGTATCAGGGAGACCTCTCTTTTAACCCCGGGTTTGGCAGTGGCTATTTTAGCCGACCGTTCAAAGAGGTTATCTCTTTCCAGTTCGATCGTTTTAACTGGTATGGATACTCGTTGTTGTATTCAGGCAGGGTAATGTTTCGGAGTGCCAAGGCGGGAGGTATACAGACTGAGAATTATGAAGCATCTTCAGAACAGGTTATGGTAAACGAAGATATGGTTGTACGTGAGAGTGCTTTGAAGGGTGTGGACGTGGAGAATGAGAGAGATAGTGCCCGTCGTTCCCCGTATGCGCCACAATCCCCTATAATGGCAGAAGATACCAGCATGGATGTTGTACCTCAGATCCGTCGTAATTTTAATGAAACCGCTTTTTTTTATCCGCAGCTAAGAACCAACGATAAGGGAGAGACACAAATTGCTTTCACCGTACCCGGGAGCAATACCCGTTGGCGTTTTCGTGTGTTGGCTCACGATAAGAAACTGAATAGCGGGAAGGCGGAAGCTTATACTGTCTCGCAAAAAGAGCTTATGGTGACGCCTAATATGCCCCGGTTTCTGCGTCAGGGCGACAGGGTAAGTATCTCTGCAAAGATTTCCAACCTGTCGGAGCATGACATTGATGGAATGGTGAAGATAGAACTTTTTGACCCATTAACGGAACAACTCTTTTCCGGTATTTCGGTTTCAAATGCCTCCCAGTCGTTCCAGCTTTCAAGTGGCTCTTCTTCCGATGCTTCGTGGATTTTTGATGTGCCGTATGATCACGACGTGATAGGTATCCGCATTATCGCACAAGCTGAAGATTTCTCGGATGGAGAACAACATGCCCTTGCGGTGCTTCCCAATCGGATGTTGGTGACCGAGAGTATGCGAATGGATGTGAATGGTAACGAGACAAAATCATTTTTCATGGAGCGGTTGACGAAAGAGATATCTGCAACCGCGCAAAGTTACCGCCTCTCTCTCGAGTTTGCGTCTAATCCTGCGTGGTACGCTGTTCAGGCGCTCCCCGTGTTGAGTAACCCTGGAAGTGACAATGCAGTTTCGTGGTTTTCTTCTTATTATGCTAATACCCTGGGCGCTCATATAGGAAAGTTATATCCTAAAGTGACGGCTATGGTTTCAGCCTGGAAGATGGAGGGTGGGACCAAGGAGACTTTCCTTTCAAACCTTGAAAAAAATCAGGAGTTGAAAAATGTATTGCTTGAGGAAACTCCCTGGGTGATGAAAGCAAAGAATGAATCGGAGCAGAAGGAAAAGTTATGGTTGTTGTTCGACCTTAACCGGAGTATGAACCTTACAAGCTCTGCGTTGGATAAATTACGGGAACTGCAAACCAACCAGGGTGGCTGGAGCTGGTTCAAGGGTTTCAGTCCGAGTGTAAGCATCACGCAATATATCCTGTATGGTTTTCAGCAACTCAGGAAGCTTAATGCTGTGGAGTTTACGCCAGATATCCTTGTAATGCAGTCGAAAGCAATCGAATTTATAGATGAAGAAGCCAGACGCCGTTTTGAATCAGTTAAAAAATACCATAAAGATTGGCGAAAGATGAAAACTATCTCGGTAACAGATCTTGAATACCTCTATGTACGTTCGGAATACAGCGACTTTATTATGGACTCTGAGGTGCGTAAGATGACCGATTTCTATCTCTCAGTGATACAAAAAAACCGGACCTCCTATAGCTTATACGAGCAGTCTCTTATCGCTCTGCTGATGAAGCGTGAGAATAATTTTAGCATTTTAGCGGAGATACTGGACTCCTTAAGGGAACATGCAACCGTATCAGAGGAAGAGGGAATGTACTGGGCTAATAATCGCGGTCATGTGTTTATGTCGCAATCAGCCATTTCGGCCCATACCTTTATCATGGAGGCATTTCGTGCTGGAGGTGCATCAGAAACAGAGATGGATAAGATGAAGCGATGGTTGCTCAAGCAAAAACAGACACAGATATGGGAAACTACTAACGCTACTGCCGATGCTGTATATGCTTTGCTTAGTACGGGGAGCGACTGGATCTCTTCACAGGGAGAAACTGTTGTAACTATTGGCAAGCGGCGTGTTAAGCCGGATAGCAGTGAGTTTGGAACTGGATATTTCAGTCAATCCTGGAGTATCTCAGAGATAAATCCCGAAATGGGAAAAGTAACAGTCGAGCATAAGGGTAATGCCCCTGCCTGGGGAGCACTATACTGGCAGTACTATGAAGATATGGATAAGATTACCAAAACAGACGCCTCTCTTGATGTTGAAAAACTCCTTTTTGTAGAACAGTCAGGGCCGTCGGGAGCGGAACTGGTTCGTATCACGAAAGAGACTCCACTGAATGTTGGTGATAAAGTTGTTGTGCGTATCACTGTCAGGACGGACCGCGACATGGAATTTGTAAATCTGAAGGATATGCGTGCAGCCGCTTTTGAACCTGCCAATCAGGTCTCCGGTATGAGTTGGCAAAACGGGATACCCTACTATCAAACCAGTAAAGATGCTTCTTCCAATTTTTATTTCAACTTATTGCCGCGTGGTACCTGGTTGTTTGAATATGCGGTTTATATAAACCGTACCGGCAGCTATTCCAGCGGCATCACTACAATTCAAAGCATGTATGCACCTGAATTTATCTCTCATACCGGGGGAAGCCGAATAATTGTTAAATAGTAAACAAGGGTTAAACTATTTTGTTATTATCGTGTCTGAAAAAATTATTGGAAACGAAAAGAAATATTCAAATGAAAAAGTTGAGTTTAATATTCGTATTTACCGTTCTGATTAGCGGAGCAGTCTTTTCACAGTCGAAGGCTGATATGGAATTTAAGAAGACTGAGCATAATTTTGGTACTATCAAAGAGGAGATAGGTGCAGTAACCACTCAATTTGAGTTTACCAACAAAGGTAATAGCCCCCTTGTCATACATAGGGTGACAACATCATGCGGGTGCACTACGCCCGGATATACACGAGAGCCGGTTTTGCCCGGTAAAAAAGGAGTAATTTCCGCGCAGTATTCCACAGTACGTCGTCCTGGCACATTTAACAAGACTATAACCGTTTATACAAATGTACCCGACACAGTTTACATACTCACAATCAAGGGTAATGTGACTCCAAAAAGATAAAATAGACTTTCTGATTGTCTATACAAGCCGAATGAATTATCTTTGTATAAAGAGTTCATCCGGTTTTTTCAATTTTTGATAAAGCAACAATGGAACACCCCGAAAACGACCCCAAATATAGCGGACTTATGGTAAATAAAGGTATCTCTCGACCACCAAGTGTAAATCCTTATATGAAGAAACCATTGAGGAGCAGCACGCTTTCGGTCACTGAATACGTGGATGGCATCTTGTCTGGTGACAGAGTGATACTGAGCAGGGCTGTAACACTTGTGGAGAGTTCACGCCCGGAACATCAGGATATGGCACAGGCTATTATCGAGAAATGCCTGTCATATGCCGGGAATTCTATCCGTGTGGGCATCACAGGTGTTCCCGGAGCTGGGAAAAGCACATCCATCGATGCTTTCGGGATACATCTACTTAAGAACGGGCATAAACTGGCAGTGCTTGCCATTGATCCTTCAAGTGAACGTTCGAAAGGGAGTATTCTAGGAGACAAAACCAGGATGGAAAAGCTCTCCCGCGAGCATGATGCCTTTATACGCCCCTCTCCCTCGGCTGGATCTCTGGGGGGCGTAGCACGCAAAACAAGGGAGTCGATTATCCTTTGTGAAGCAGCCGGATTCGATTACCTTTTTGTGGAGACTGTGGGAGTAGGCCAGTCGGAGACTGCAGTCCATTCCATGGTAGATTTTTTTCTGCTGATTCAGTTAGCCGGCACAGGTGATGAGCTGCAGGGTATTAAACGGGGAATTATGGAGATGGCTGATGGTATTGTAATAAATAAAGCCGATGGAGATAATATCGATAAGGCAAAGATGGCACAGCGGCAACTGAAAAACGCACTGCATCTCTACCCGGTTCCTGAATCGGGATGGATACCCGAAGTGCTTACCTATTCGGGATTTTATGATATTGGGATAGATGAGGTTTGGGATATGGTGCACCGGTATGTTGATTTTGTGAAGCTGAACGGATATTTCGACCGCAAAAGAAAGGAGCAGGCTAAGTTCTGGATGTTTGAAAGCATTAACGAGCAGCTAAGAAACGGTTTCTATCGTGATCCGGAGATTGCAAAATTGTTATCTGACCTTGAAAAAGAGGTGCTTTGCGACCGTAAAAGCTCATTTGTGGCAGCCAAGGAGGCGCTTGACAGGTATTATCAGCGGAAAAAATAAAAAAATTTCACTGATTATGTACAACGGTACAACTTTTTTACTTAATTTTGCAACACCATACAAGAAGGCGCACTCTTCTAACGGTTAGGAAAATTGTTTCTCAGGCAATGAATAGCGGTTCGATTCCGCTGTGCGCTACTTTCGAAACTTAATACCATCATACGTTTGTTCTAATTATAACTTTCATACATCCATACATCTAACTTTTTTAGTTGTTCTTTACAGCTTTTTTCTGTAGGTCTCTCCGGAAAATAAATTATTCTTAAAGGTAAACTCACCATAAGCTCAACATGCCTTATAATAAACTATGCATATCTCTAAATAATGAGCGAATCATCAAATAATCCTTACTAAATTATATTTGTTACTTAGTAATTGTTAGAGACCTTTGTATTCATTAAAAGAGCTGTTCATTCTTTAAAATTAGGAATTAGTGTTATAATGTATTATTTTTACCGCGAATTTGAATAATTTGAAATATAATATTAAGGAAAAATGAAATATCGTTGTTTTGTTTTAACGGTGTCGTTGTTAGCATTTGTGTACATCGACACATTTGCGAGAAAAAATGAACCCTCTTTCGCCGTTATTGTTGATCAGGAGGTGATGGATAACTGTAAGAGTGCTTTAGAAAAGTATGCTGCTTCAGTAGAAGCAGATGGACTTAAAACACATATTATTGTTGACAGATGGAATATCCCTGATTCCATCAGAACGGTATTGTATACTCTATATAAGACTGATGGTTTAGAGGGAGCTGTATTTATAGGAAATATTCCTGTACCCATGATCAGAGACGGGCAGCATCTGACAACTGCATTTAAGATGAATCAGCAACGTCCTTGGGAGTACTCTTCAGTCCCTTCTGACAGATTCTATGATGATTTTAATTTGAAGTTCGATTACCTCAAAAGAGATTCGGTTAACCATTTGTATTACTATTACAGTTTGTCATCCGAAGGAGCTCAATCGGTGAATAGCAACATCTACAGCGCACGGATTAAACCACCCAAATACAAGGGTAAAACACGCTTTGAGCTTATTGATGCCTATCTGGAGAAGGTGGTAAGAGAGAAAGAATCAGTACGGGAGATTAGCCGTATCACTTATTTTGCTGGACAAGGATACAACTCCAATAGCATGGTAGCACGGGCTGATGAAAGAATTTCGTTAATAGACCAATTTCCCGTATTGGCCCAAGGAAAAGGCCATCTCAACTATATCGATCATACATTCGATGAATCGGTTAAATGGCGCCTTATGGCAGAGCTCTCAAGAGAGGATCTTGATCTGGCTATTCTGCATCATCATGGTGCCGAGGATACGCAGTATCTGAATGCCAGCCCGTATGCAAGCATGGCGGACCGATGGCTGGATATGGCGCGTAAGTTTTTCCGGGGAAAGATCCGGAGTGCAAGGGATACAATTGCCTCCAAACAGTACTATATTGAGAACTACAATGTGCCGGAATCATGGGTGGCTGACGCATTCGATCCTGAAAGGATGAAACAGGACAGCCTGATCGACGCCGCAATGGATATTCATATTGCAGATCTTGAAGGTTTTACACCAGGAGCCCGCTTTATTATGCTGGATGCATGCTTCAATGGATCCTTTCATCTGGAAGATTATATCAGTGGTCATTACATATTCAATCCGGGACATACTGTAGTGGTCAAAGCTAATTCGGTAAATACCCTGCAGGATATCTGGTCCAACCAGTTGATCGGTTTGTTGGAGCTTGGTGTGAGTGTGGGAAACTGGGCTAAGGAACAGTTCACTCTTGAATCACACCTGATTGGTGATCCCACCTTCCGGTATGTAAGTAGCCGGAAAAAGGGGCATGACTTCAACTATGCCATTGCACACCGGAGAGATGAAGTCCGCTTTTGGAAGAAAATGGCAAAGGAGGAGCATCCAGAAATCAAAGCACTCTCCATGAAAATCCTTTTCCAAAAGGGTGTAATGAACCCTGATCAATTGTATGTGATACAGACCAGCGATGCTCGTCCTACCGTAAGACTGATGGCTTATCAACTCATACAGCAAAGAGGTAGTGATATGATAGTTCCCTCCATCAAAGCCGGATTGTATGACAATTATGAACTTTTACGCCGTTTTGCTGGAATCGATGCTTCCAAGAATCAATCGCCTGCTCTTCTTGATGATATCATGCTGTTGCGGGTTTCTCCAGGCATCACCAAGCGAGTTGATTTTCAGATCAGGCGAGCTGCCGAGCTATATCCCGTAGAAGCAGCACTAGTTGCCTATGACAAGCAGCTGGAAGGTAGGCGTGGTGTCTGGTATGAACAGAAGAGGGAGGAGAAAGCCAACTTGGAGAGAGTTCTTGCTGGAAACGAGAAGAATATGATGGAACTGCTCGATCCAAAGGTGGAGCAACGTAGCAAGCGATTTAACATCACTGCTCTGCGAAACTCCAACCAAACAGCTTATCTTGATTCACTTTTCCAGTTTATGAAGGAATCAGATGATCAAAGCCTTAGACTACTGTTGGCCGAAGCATTTGGCTGGTATACCCGTTCCTGGAAAAAGTGCGAGATTGTCGATTTTTGTAAAAGACAGGCTTCGGTTGAGACAGACGAAGTTGTTAAAAATGAACTGTTGCGTACCGTAAAACGCTTGACGGACTAATTATGTAACCTGATTTTTCTATTAAGGAGCATACAGTATGATAAAAAATCTTATACTTAATCCAATTATATCACCAAGGAGACTGCTTTTGTCCATCCTTTCCATATTGGGGCTGTTTATCCTTGGTGCGGAACAACTCTCCGCGCAAGAACTCCTCTCTTCCGTGAGAGGAAGGGTGGTAGAGCAGAATGATCCCTCTGTGCCGGTTGAATTTGCCACGGTGCAGGTGCTCCCGCAAGGGTCAGCCACCACCACCAACAACAAAGGTGAGTTTTTCTTCGATCGTCTCTCGCCGGGGCGGATCAACCTGAAGATCGAATTTCTGGGGATGGAACCGATCGATACCGCTTTTACCCTTGGTGCCGGAAAGCATCTGGAGATCTCCTTTCAGATGCAGGAGAGCACCTTCCGGTTGACAGAGATCACCGTGGTGGCACAGGAGAGCAAGGCCGGCAGAGCCACGGCCTCCCTTGTCTCCCGCCAGGCGATGGATCACCTGCAGACCAGCTCGCTGAGCGATATCATGCAGTTACTACCCGGTGGTATCACTTCTTATGAAAGTGGTCTCTCATCGGCCAAGACCTTCAATATCCGCAGCCTGGGAGCCAACCCGCTCAACCAGGGGATACCGGTACCGGCCGATGCTGCCAATATGAACAGCATGGGGACCGCCATCGTGATCGACGGTGCTCCCCTGTCGAACAATGCCAACCTGCAGACGCTCTCACCGGCCATCAGCGGTGGTGGCGGTTCTATAGGAGGTGGTTCATCACCCAACTCGGGTCTCGACATCCGCTCCATCTCAACCGATAACATTGAGTCGGTGGAGGTGATCCGCGGCATCCCCTCGGTTGAACATGGCGACCTCACCTCCGGTGCGGTGATCATCAAATCGAAAGCGGGCAGGGAACCACTCACCATCCGTCTGAAGACAGACCCCAGCATCTACCAGGCCTCTGTGAGCAAGGGCGTGAGCCTGGGTAAAGAGAGGGGAAACCTGAATGTAAGCGGTGATTACGCCTACAGCATAAAGGATGCCAAGGAGTCGTATGCCTATTATCAGCGCGCAACGGCTCGGGCAATGTATTCCAATCGTTTCAACAAACTATCCAGCAACACCTCCTTCGATTTCTCGCTGGGCAAAGATACACGGGAGAGAAACCCCGATGATGAACGCAGTCAGCTCGAAACGGGTGCACGCGACATTGGCCTGCGGTTCAACACCAACGGCACCTGGAACATCCGCAAGGGATGGCTGAGCAACGTGAAGTATACGCTTTCGGGTAGTTACCGCGACAAGCACTCCTTTCAGAAGAAGCTGCTGAGCAATGCTTTTGCCGCCTATTCCATGTCAAATACCGACGGAGCCGTACTGAGCAACCGCCCCGGTCAGAAGGTGTATGACAACGAGGGACGTGAACTGACCAATATCCCCGCCGGTGAGGCCAGCCTGATCGCCACCTATCTTCCTAATGAGTACTTCAGCCGGTACGATATCTACGGCAAGGAGGTAAATCTCTTCGCCAACCTGAATGCCTCCTTTTCAAAGACGTTGGGAGCGGTGAACAACCGGATCCTGCTGGGTACCAACTTCAGAAGCGACGGCAACCTGGGCGACGGGAAGGTGTATGATCCCTATAACCCTCCGAATCGCAGCCAGAGCGCGGAGAACTCGTCGCCGCGCCCCAGAAAGTATTCTTCCATTCCGTTTATCAACCAGTTGTCGCTCTATGGAGAGGAGAACCTCACATGGAGCATGGGTGAGAGGGAGTTGCTGGCACAGGCAGGTCTCCGCTACGACCTGGTAAACAGCAAGAGCATCGTCACCCCCCGCACCAATCTCTCGTTCGATATCTTGCCCCGCAAGCTGTGGCTGAGGGGTGGCTTCGGGGTGACAGCCAAAGCACCGACAACACTCTATCTCTACCCGGAGAATGCTTACTTCGACCTGGTTCACTTCAACAGCCTCAACTCCTCGTCGGTGCCGGAAAATGAGCAGCTCTTCCTTGCCTCTACAAAGGTCTTCGACACTCGGAACAGGGAGCTGAAGATGGCTGCCAACCAGAAGACGGAAATCGGGCTTGACCTGATGGTAAACAGGATGCGTTTTTCCGTGACGGCCTACAACGAGCAGCTCAAGAACGGATACAACCTGGCTACCACCATCGATTCCTACCATTTGCTGAACTACATCATTTACGAGGAGGCCGTACAGAACCCCGGCACAATACCCACCCTGCGGGAGAAGGAACGACACAATATCTTCGTCTCCCATGCTACCCCCACCAACGACGGACGGTCGCACAACAGGGGGGTAGAGTTCGATTTTGACTTCGGCAGGATCCATGCCATCCGCACCTCCTTCGTGCTGAACGGGGCCTATATGCGTTCCACCGACTGGAGCGACGGCCACAGCTTCAGCGATAAGAAGAACCTGAACGAACTGGAACGGAACATCGGGATCTATGAGAAGGGGAAAGAGAAATATGAGCGGGAACGTTTCACCACCACCCTGCGAGCCACCCACAACATTCCCTCCATCGGGTTTGTGCTAACCACCACCGCGCAGGTGAGCTGGCTGAACAAGTACTGGACCAGTTACGGCAACGACACCACATTTGTATCCTATATATCCCGTGAGGATGGATCGGTGAAGCCTTTCGATGACTCCAGGAGAGATGATCCCGAGTTTGCCT
>NZ_DIQL01000023.1:0-33125 GCF_002427225.1 Proteiniphilum sp. UBA5463
GAGAACCATATTCTGCTTCTATTATTAATGCGACTTTTTATAATAACAATACTTCGGTAATTTTTTTTAAAATAGTTCTTATAATCCACTGAATGTCAACAGATTATGACACTTTTTGAGGATCTAACATAAATTGTTGACTGTCAGTATTATAAATGAAGTTTTAACGAAGCATTAATAGTAATAAAAAAACTTTAACTCCAAATGAATAAATATTACAGCTAAATCTTTCAACAGTAAATGTTTGTGCTGAGTTCTTTACAAACAGAATTTATACTAAAACTCTTTAATACATATTTGGAAATTTATTTTCCAAAATGTTTTCTGCTCCACAGAAAACGTGCCATCTGTCAACTATAAAAAGTTGAAGAAAGATACATCATATTGAAGTAAAATTTAAAACCGCAGGACAGTATAATAATAACATACAACTTACAACATTGGTTAATCACAAACATAATCAAAATAAAACATAACAAATAAATGTATTTATTATAAATAATGTAAAACACATTGCCGAAAATTGTACACTCAACATTGCCATTTTTTGTACATTGTAAATTTGCTAATTACAAGAAACTTCCTGATTACTTGATAACATACAAATACATATAGAACACATTATCTACATGATACCCGAAAATATGTTATGTAACATAAATGAAATATTTGTATATATTTGTTTTTAAATCTAACTTTGTGCATCAGCACAGCACAGTACGGTCAAAAATATATAGTAGATATTTAATAACAAAAAGCTATCAATAATACTACGCGCATGAACAAAATAGAAATAATCTATTACGTTGTCTACCATCTTACTAACTAAATAACAGAGCAAGCAATCGCAATAACCGGTTCACATCAATAAATCAATGTTTAATAGTGAAACCTAATATTAAACTGAATAACTAAAAAAGCTACAGCTCCAACAGTAGTAAATTAAAAAAACGATGTAATAGTGTCGATAGGTAATTAATATTTTTTATTATTTAATTTAAATCAAGAGAGAATGAAAAAAATCTTCTTTTCAGGTTTGTTGGTTGCTCTTTTTATAGGAATGTTTTTTTCCTGTAAAGATGAAAGCCAGACAAATTTTCAACCCTTTGACCCGTCACAACCCATAGAGGTTACCGGATTTTACCCCGATTCGGGAGGTATAGCGACACCCTTTATTATTGAGGGGAATAATTTCGGATCGGATACGGCAGGCATGAAGGTGTATTTTGTAGATACACTGGGTGTAAAACATCAGGCCGGGCTGGTAAGTTCCAACGGAAACAAAATTTATGCTTTCGTTCCAAAGCTAACATACCTTCGTAAGATGGATATTATGGTCGAGCGAACTTCAAAAGACGGTAAAGTTGTATCGGGTGTTTGCAATTACAACTTTTTCTACAAAACACAAACATCGGTAACCACAGTACTGGGCAAACCCGAGCCGAACAACAACAGCGTACGTACAGTAGGAGGCGATTTTACTACGGCAACACTCTCGGCTCCCTTTGCAATTTGTCTCGATGATGAAGACAATATTTTTATTATCGAACGCCTATGGAGCGCCCAGGGACACGGAGCAATTCAGAGCGCCAAAAATGAAAAAGGCGACAACGTTGGCAGCAACATTGTTCTGGCCGATACAAAAGGGCAATCGGTAGTGGTTATGAGATACGGAGCAAACTACTCCAATGCCCCCGCTTTTTCCGACCAGCAAGGCAACGAAGCAGTCTACGTGCCGGAAGATGCAGGATTGTATTACTATCAGATGTTGAAGAGTTTGACGTATGCCCCGCGTAACCGCTCGTTAATTCTCGACGAAGAAACAAAGAACGTTATCGAGGGTAACTGGAAGTATTCGTTCGTGGTGAACAAAAACGACCATATGGTATATACTGTAATGTGGAAAGGGCAGCTGGTGCGTTTCAATCCCACAACACGCAACGTGGAGGTATTGCTGGACAAGGTAACACCTGACGTTCCCAATGCGCATGCGGGCTCAAACGGCAGTAACACTTATTGTGTCTTTTCACCTTTGGAAACCAATATGCTCTATTTCTGCATGGAAGACTATAACATGATAAGCCGGGTGGATATTTCGGCATTGGGTGATAAGGACAAAGCAACATATAAAGGAGAACTATATGCCGGTAAAGCCATTATTGAAGGACCAGTTAACGGCCGTGGATGGGAAGATGGGCTGTTGGAAAACGCACGCTTTTTTGCACCCAAGCAAATGGCCTTTACCTCCGACGGCAAGCTCTACATTGCAGATAACAACAATCACTGCATCCGAGTCATTGACACTACCGTTCCTAAGGATCAGGCGATGGTAAATACTGCAATAGGCCTGCCGCAGAGCCCGGGATTCCAGGATGGCGGACCGGAATTCGCCAAATTCTATTACCCTACAGGGGTAGCGGTGAACAGCGACGGGTCGGTAATCTATGTAGCTGATTCAAGGAACCATGTAATCCGTAAGCTTTCCATTGAATAATTAAATTTAAACTGAACAAGGCATGAAAAAAATAATAGGCTTGATCGTCATTTTGGCGAGTATATTTACAATAAACGTTTACGGACAGGGCGAAAGAAATTTAACAGTTTCGGGAGTTGTTTACGATGCTTCGCTTAATGAACCACTTCCTGGTGTTTCCATTTTTATTAAAAATGCACCGGGCGTGGGAACAACTTCCGATACAAACGGGCGCTTTTCCATAAAAGTGTCGCGCCGGGAGGTTATCGTTTTTCAAATGATTGGAATGACAACAGTTGAAAAGCTAGTGGAACAAAGCGAATCCAACGTAAGGGTAGAATTAAAAGAAGATACGCAAGTGTTAGAAGAAGTTGTGGTTACAGGGCTTACCTCTCAGAAAAAAGTCTCAGTGGTGGGAGCCATAAGCAGCGTTGCCGTGGATGAACTGAAAACACCTGCAACCTCGCTGGATAATATGCTGGGAGGCCGCGTTGCCGGTGTTATGACCAGCATGATTTCAGGAGAACCTGGCAAAAATATTTCAAATTTCTGGATTCGTGGTATAGGAACATTCGGTGCCAACTCCGGTGCACTGGTACTTATAGACGGATTGGAAGGACGGCTTCAGGATATAGATCCGGATGATATCCAATCGTTTGCAATATTGAAAGACGCAGCAGCAACAGCTGTTTACGGTGTAAGGGGCGCTAACGGAGTGGTTCTGGTCACCACCAAGAGAGGGGTATCGGGAAAGTTGCAAGTGTCTTCACGCGCGACATTGCAGGTGAACCAGCTTAGACGGTTACCGGAATACCTAGGTGCTTATGATTATGCTAAACTGGCAAACGAGGCGAGAGCCTTATCGGGTGACCCTGATATTTATACCCGTTTGGACCTTGACATAATAAAATCGGGACTGGACCCGGATATATACCCCGATGTTAATTGGCTAAACGAGATAATGAAAAAAACATCTATGCAACACAGATACTACACAAGCGCCAGAGGCGGTGGAGATGTGGCTCAGTATTTCGTATCTGTTGGGGGACAATTTGAGAATGCAGCTTATAAACAAGCCGACGTAAAATTCAAAAAGCCGATAGCATATAATAAAATTACCTATCGAGCCAATATCGATATGAAACTGACACCCAAAACGAAGCTATATTTTGGCACCGACGGCCATATCACAAATCATACTCTTCCTGGCATGGAAGACACAAACTCTCTCTGGAGGGCTGTGCGTGCACTTACGCCGGTAATGTTCCCAGTAACATATTCCGACGGAACGCTCCCAACATATGGAACTGATGAAATGTCATCGCCTTATACACGCCTAAACTATACAGGGTACAGAAACAACAACGACAACCGAAACATGTTGACACTTGAACTGACACAAGAGATAGGAGGCCCACTTAAGGGATTGAAACTTTCGGCTCAAGTGCAGTCAGACCTGCAAACATTTATCAGCGAAGGACGCACAATGAGGCCAAATCAATATCGCGCCACAGGCAGGGACTCGCAGGGGAATCTGATTAAATCGCTTCGTTTGAACGAACAGTCTGTACGGTTCTTTAAATTCAGCAATCACTGGCGTAAATATTATTTCCAAAGCAAAGCAGACTGGAACCGTTCATTCGGACATCACGATCTGGGTGCTTTACTCTTCTATTATATGGAGGATGTACAAGACGGACGCTGGGAATTAGACAATTTAGGGATAAATTCCATTCCCGCGCGCCGTCAAAACGTATCGGGTCGACTTTCATACGGTTATAACAACACCTATTTTATCGATGCTAACTTCGGATACACCGGATCATCGCAATTTAAAAAAGGAGAACGGTTCGGATTATTCCCGTCACTGGCCCTTGGTTGGGTCCCAACCGGATATAAATGGATGCAGGACAATCTTCCGTGGTTGAGCTTCCTTAAAATCCGCGGTTCGTACGGTTTAGCAGGTAACGACCAGATCAGCGGCGCTGTGCGGTTCCCATATCTGACACTGATTGACAACTATGCTGCATCGACATGGGGTTATCGTTATTACGGTATTACTGAAAGGCTGATAGGAGCAGATAACCTAAAATGGGAGGTTGCTAAGAAAGCAAATGCCGGTATTGAAGCTAACTTTTTTAACGACAAGTTGAAAATAGTTGCTGACGTTTTCCACGACCAGCGAGATGATATTTTCATGTCAAGGGTAACCCTGCCAAGCTATCTGGGACTGACTAACCTACCATTCTCAAACGTAGGTCGAATGCATAGCTTCGGGTCGGACGGAAATATTGAATTCTCTCACAAAATAAACAAAGACATCGCTTTTACAGTGAGGTCAAACTATACTTTCTCGCAAAATATTATTGACTATTTCGAGGAAAACAAACTACCTTACGATTACCTGAGCGTAACCGGTAAACCTTACGGAATTATCAGAGGATATATTTCTGAAGGATTATTCAAAGATCGCGAAGATATTGAAACTAGCCCTGACCAAAGCGCATTTGGACGTATACGCCCGGGAGATATCAAGTACCGCGACGTAAACGGTGACGGACGTATAAACGAGGATGACAAAGTACCTCTGTCTTACGGAAACCAGGTGCCGCGTATAATGTATGGAGTAGGGGGAGACTTTTCATGGAAGAATTTAACAGTTGCCCTGTTGTTTAAAGGAGCTGCAAAAGTGGAATATTACCGCTCTGGTATTAACATTTATAACTTCGGTCCAAATGCACCGGGATGGATACCTTTCTATAACGGAGACCTGGGTAATGTGATTAAACTGGCAAATAATCCGAAAAACAGGTGGACTCCGGCATGGTACTCGGGTGATCCGGCTACAGAAAATCCAAATGCCGAATTTCCGCGTTTATCTTACGGGAACAACAGAAATAATGAACAGCTTTCAACGTTCTGGAAAAGAGACGGATCATACATCCGCCTGCAGGAGGTGAGTTTGAGATATAAATTGAAAGATTTGAACTGGATAAAAGCAATGGGGATGTCATCTATCGACCTAGAATTTGTAACAAATAATCTGTTTACAATCGATAAGGTAAAATACTTCGACCCAGAGCAGGCACACTATAACGGAGGCTCTTATCCGATTCCCACATCTTACACTTTCCAAATCTATATGAACTTTTAATACATGATATCTATGAAGATCTTTTCAAAAATAATATTGTTGTCCGGAATAATAGCGAGCATGATACTCAGCTCTTGCAGTTTTCTGGATGTGGATACTTACTTTGAAGACACATTCCAGCAAGACTCAATTTTCAATAGCCAGAAAAATGCCGAAGGCTATTTGTGGTATACTCCTACATTGTTCCCTGACCCGGGAGCTATATGGGGAAATGCATGGACACCGGGCCAGCTGGCTTCTGACGAAATGACCTGCCGATGGAGAACATGGGAGTTCCCGGGCATGCTTTATACTATAGGTGAAGTTAACGAACGAAACCTGGGGTCCATGAACATTTGGTCAGGGATGTACAAAATTATACGCCGTTGCAACGTAATGCTGGCCGAAGTGGACAAGGTTAGCGATATGAACACTCGAGACAAACAGATATATAAAGGATACGTGCATTTCATAAGAGGATACGCATATTATCACCTTCTTATGAACTGGGGACCTTGCCTTATACTGGGAGATGAGGTGCTCTTGAGCTCTGAGTCAGCCGCATATTATGACAAAGAGCGCTCTACTTACGATGAGTCTGTCGATTATATCTGCAACGAGCTGGCACTGGCTGCACAAGTGCTACCTACCAAGCTGCAGCAGTCTCTGAACTTTTATACGCGTCCAACCAAAGGTGCGGCGTTGGCATTAATTTCACGCTTACGGCTATACCAGGCTTCACCGTTATTCAACGGGGGGGATGCCGCAAGACGTAGCTTCGGGACATGGAAAAGAAAAAGTGACGGAGCTTCCTATGTGAATCAAACGTATGACCCCAAACGCTGGGCGGTAGCTGCTGCTGCTGCAAAAGCAGTTATTGAAATGGACATGTATGAGTTGAATACTGTCGAAGCAGATCCACGCAACCCATACCCACTGGCAGATAATGTGCCTACAGCGCCTTTTCCAAACGGGGCAGGGGGAATAGACCCCTACTACTCATTCTCCCACATGTTTAACGGAGAGGGAGTTATTCAAACCAATAAGGAGTTTATATGGGCAGCCGCATCAAGTAATGTATCGACTTACACAAGGCACTCTTTCCCGGTATATTTTGGAGGATGGGGCGGAATGTCAGTACCACAGCGTGTTGTGGATTGTTTTCTTATGGCAGATGGACATACCATCAACAATTCCTCGGAGAAATATCCATACGAACCCGACCTGACAAAAACAATCGGAGGCAGCGGCAAGACATTGGGTACCTATATTTTAAAAGGTGATGTGCCGAAAATGTACGATAACAGGGAAGCCCGTTTTTATGCTTCAATAGGATTCCCGGGAAGTTACTGGCCAATGAACTCTGCTTCACAAGATGCTGCATATTCAAGGAAACAGTTCTGGTTCTCCAAGGACGATGCTTCAGGCATCACAGGTGCGGGAAATAACATTAACGACTATTGCGTGAGCGGATATGTGCCGGTGAAATATATACATCCCGACGACTCATGGGCATCAGGTAAAGGAAATGTAAAAACCTCTTTTATAACCAACCCAAAGCCATTCCCTGTTATACGCTATGCAGAAATTTTGCTTGAATACGTGGAGGCGCTCAATAATGTGGAAGGATCAGTTACAGTGGAAACGGTAAACAGCCTTGGAGAAATGGCAACTGCTACAGTTACACGCGATGTTGCAGAGATGGCACGCTATTTCAATATGATACGATACAGGGCAGGGCTCCCTGGAGCAACAGATGAGCAATTGGCAAGCAAAGAAGTGTTTCAGGAAGTGGTAATGAACGAAAGGCAGATAGAGCTTTTCAACGAAGGATACCGGTATTTCGACAGCAGGCGCTGGGGTATTTATCTTGATGAAGATGCAAATTCTTCCAACTGGCGAGGGCTCAATGTGGAAAAAGACAGAACCAGCATTAACAACAACCAGGGATTCTGGGATATTGTAACTATTAACACGCAGAATATACGTGACCGAATTGCAAAGCCCAAAATGGCATTTCTACCGATATCGCATGATGAATTATTGAAGGTTCCAGAAATGGACCAAAATCCGGGATGGGACAGATAGCGAAAGATCAAGGCTTAAAGCTGGAAGTCAAAAAAACAATCAATATTAAAATGATTTTAAAATGAAAAATAGCATAAAAACAATTTTCGTATTAATGATCGGATTTACCCTTGCAGCCTGCAGTTCGTACGATTTTGAACAAGAACAGTTCAAAAATGAGGTGAATCTGCTCAGCAACTCCGAAATGGTGTATGATAAACAGGTGGCGACATTGAGAACAGACGGCGATACTATTTTCCTGGTAGCGGGGTTAAGCGGGACAAATGCTTCCGGCAAGCCTTTTAATGTGGCTCTAAAAGAGGCAGACTCTTTGTTTCATGCATTCAACAAATCAAACTTCGATATAGATGAAAGCCGCTTTGCAAGATGGCTTCCAAAAGAGTGCTATACATTACCAAGCACGGAGAATCAAATAAAAGCGGGAGAATTTCAAACAAAATTCCCGGTTTACTTGAAAGACCTGCACAGGTTGTCACCTGACTCGATCTATTTGTTGGATTATAAAATTGATTCACTGAAAACAAAAAATTATAATGAAAAAAAGAAAGAGGTGTTGATCCGTATATATATGAAGAATGAATTTGCAACTACAAAAGCAAATACGTTTTACAACTACACTTCATCTTATGTAACTACTCTAAGTCCGACAGGCGGCGTACCAAAACGGCCTACAAATGCAAACCAGGTGTTCCCCTTAAGCCCTAACTCTGTAAGAATGCTTGCAGGAGACGAGAATATGGGCGATTACAAAACAGCGCTTTCACGGATAAATCAGATGAGCATCAAAATAAATATTGGTGATAAAATGACTCAAAATCCGTTGGCTCGCTTTGTGACTATTGAGCCGTATAAAACTATAGACGTGGTGCAGATGCCTCCTGTTGATATCTACAACAATTCTTATCTGATAAATATAATATCCACTCCCGACGGGCGCAGTACATATTATAAAGAGTTCAGGCTTCATTATAAATACCGTTTACAGTCATCACAGCCATACAAAGAGGTGAAAGCCATTTTGCGTATGGAATATAATCCAAGAGCGGATTTGTTGTAATACAAAACAAGCGGTTATCCGCCTGTTGTTCACTAAAACAGCTGCGGATAACTGTTGAAAGAAAAAATCATTTATTTTAATTTGAAAAAAATGAACAGAAAAAATAAAATATTAATTTTTGGACTTATAGGGTTGCTTTTTGGGTTGTTAGGTGTAACTTCGTGCTCTCCCGATTATGAGACCAAATTCGATGTAAAAACGCTTGAGATAGCCAATAGGGACCTGGCGCCCATTGCATTTCAAATAGACGTAGGCCGGAAAGATATAAAGGTTACGACTAATTTAGCTGTTGAAAACTGGACGGCAACATCTAATGCTGATTGGTGCAAGGTAGAAAAATCGGCAGACAAGGTTGTTGTATCTGCTAACAGAAACGACATGTATGTAACCAGAGTGGCACGTATCAACATTGCTTACGGACATCAAGCATACAGCATTGATGTAACACAAGCCGGTGTTGAACCTGTTTTACTGGTTGAAGGAAAACGTATAGGTTTTGTTAAAGGTACTGCATCAGGAGGGGGTGAACTACTGGTCACAGTTTCTTCAAATCTTATCCTGGATTATATTTCAACTCCAGACACTTCTGCATGGGTGAAATTTGTTTCTGTTTCGGACACCCCTGATCCGTTAAAAAAAACACTTAAGTTTAATGTTGAACCGTCATATGCCAGCACCCCACGCTATAGTACGATTATTATCCAATCATCACAGAATTTTGATTATGCAGCCTCCTTCATTATCAGACAAGATAAGAAAGAGTGGGGTGAGCCTATACCGGTAACGTTAACGGTAGGGATGCTCTCGGCAAACGCTACCCAAAGCGGAGACGGACAAGGCCTGCCGGGGTTGATTGATGATAACAAAAATACGTTTTACCACACTTTGTGGAGCAATCCATCACCGGGAGGAAAACCTCATTACGTTCAGATTAATCTCAATGAACCTCTTCGTTATTTGAAATTTGAATATACCTCACGCAATGGAAGCAATGGCGCAGGTGACGTAACACGTGCCGGTATATGGGTGAGCAATACAGGTGGCGATAATGATTGGGTAAAGGCGGCTACCATCACATTCAAACTGCCTACCGGAAGAGGTGTACGTACCTCGGCAAATGAAATAGCTAATTTAAATGGCGAATATAAGTATATAAGGTTTATTCCTGAAGCACGAAAGGATGCCGATCCAATAAACCCGTCAGGCACAAATGGCTGGTGGAACATGGCTGACATGTATCTTTACACTTTTGCCGATTAAATACTGAACAATAAATAGTTATAATTATTTACAACATCAAGAAGATAGATATGTATCCTATAATTAATATGAATAATATAAACTATTTACAGCTGATATTTAATCTGTTTTCTTGAATAGAAATTAAATGTATTCTATTTAGTAGAAAATTAAACATTTTCCTTAAGAGGGGGGGGGAAGACCCCTCCCTCTTTTTCAGATAAATGCAAAACGACATGACAAGAAAAATAATTTTTATAAGCACCCTTATCTCTATCTGTTTTACCGGATGTAAACACAGCAGCAAAATTGATGTTACACCACACAAAGTAAATCAAAAAGCTGATATTTTTTTCAGGGAGGCAACCGGTTTATTGTCTTATTACGACAAAGATTCAACCAGGAAGTGTATAAATCTGCTGGATTCGGCACTGGAAATAGATAGCCTGAATCCTGATTATTACGGAGTAAAAGCAAAATTGTTGTCTGAATTGGGCTTGCTCGACTCCGCGTTAATTGTTCAAAGAAAGGCTGACAGCAAAGGCGCAATAACAGGAGAATACCTATTTCAACTCGGCCTGTTTCAGGCGGCAAAAGGATTAACCAACGAAGCTCACGAGAGCTTCGGAAGGAGCAACGAATATTTGAACCAGATACTGATACATTACCCCGACAGCCTGGGGGCATTTATACTACAACAGGCGGCAAATGCACTTTACCATGGCGAAGACTCTTTATTTATGAATGAAGTCACGGGTATCAGAAAACGTTTCCCCGAGAGACTGATGGAAATTGAAATGACAAGACGGGTTAAGCCACACGCTTTGATAATACAGATACAACAGATAGAAGAAAACTCTTTCAACGATTTAATCTCCGAACTCGACAGTATATCAAAAAAAGAAGCATTAGAAGTGAATAAATAGTGTATTTAACTCCTTGAAACATGTTATCTAACATAAGAGAAAAATTTTTTATTTTAATTTAATACAATAATTTTGTCAGCATGCAACAGCACAGAGCAGCATAGCTGCCAGTGCAGCGCTGAAATTTCACTTATAACTTTAAAGGCAATCTTCGGCATTTTTCCCATATCAAACTGTTTAACAGCAATCTAAAGGATGTTTGGGGAAGGCAATAGAATTATTAAATCAAAAACCGTCTTCTGCACTTTTAACTTTTTCGTTATGCTGGATGAGCAGAAGGCGAATTTATTTCGATTATGTTGTCATGAGAAAAAGTGGAACGAAGTTTAAAAGTTGGAACAGAGCTCAAAAAGTGGAACAGAGTTAGAAAAAGTCTAACTTTGTGAAAAAAATAGTTTAAATAGTATGAAAAATTACCCGAAAATTGGTATACGTCCCGTAATTGACGGACGACAGGGAGGTGTAAGGGAAAGTCTCGAGGAAAAGACAATGAATCTTGCCAAAGCGGTTGCGATACTGATAGGTGACAACCTGAAAAACGGAGACGGAAGCCCCGTCGAATGTGTTATTGCAGATACTACCATCGGACGTGTGGGCGAAAGCGCTGCATGCGCTGCAAAATTTGAACGCGAAGGTGTAGGCTCCACTATTACTGTAACCTCATGTTGGTGCTACGGCTCCGAAACCATGGATATGAACCCCTACTATCCCAAAGCAGTCTGGGGATTTAACGGTACGGAACGCCCTGGAGCTGTTTATCTGGCAGCCGTACTGGCAGCTCACGCTCAAAAAGGGTTACCGGCTTATGGCATATATGGGCGAAACGTACAGGATGCATCCGACAATTCTATACCTGAAGACGTGGCCGGAAAAATTCTTCGCTTTGCCCGGGCCGCACAAGCGGCTGCTACAATACGCGGACGTTCTTATCTTTCTATAGGAAGTGTCTCAATGGGTATAGCAGGCTCCATCGTTAATCCAGATTTCTTCCAGAATTATCTTGGTATGCGCTGCGAATCTGTTGATTCTACAGAAATATTGCGGCGCATCAAAGAGGGTATATACGACCGTGAAGAGTTTGCAATTGCAATGGACTGGACGGAAAAATACTGCAAACCTAATGAGGCTGACGATTTCAATTCTGAGGTTAAACGTAAATCACGGACCGCGATGGACGAGGATTGGGAGTTCGTGGTGAAAATGACTCTTATCATACGTGACCTGATGACCGGAAATAAAAAACTTGAAGCAATGGGCTTCAAAGAAGAGGCGATTGGGCATAATGCTATCGCAGCCGGATTTCAGGGACAACGACAATGGACAGACTTCCTTCCGAACGGCGATTTTTCGGAGGCTGTGCTGAACAGCTCTTTCGACTGGAACGGGATGCGAGAAGCCTTTGTGGTAGCAACCGAAAACGATGCTCTTAATGGTGTGGCAATGCTTTTTGGACATCTGCTCACCAACACTGCACAGATCTTTTCAGATGTGCGGACATACTGGAGCCCTGAGTCCGTGGAACGAGTCACCGGGAAGACTCTATCCGGAAAGGCTTCGAACGGAATCATCCATCTTATAAACTCTGGATCAACCACTCTCGATGGTACCGGCAAACAGCGGAAAAACGGAGCCCCTGCCATGAAGCCTTTCTGGGAAATATCGGAACAGGAGATGGAAGAATGCCTTGCTGCAACCACTTGGTATCCGGCTAACCTCGACTATTTCCGGGGAGGAGGGTACTCCTCAAATTTTCTATCGGAAGGCGGCATGCCAGTCACGATGAGCCGGCTAAACCTGGTAAAAGGGCTGGGTCCTGTGTTGCAGATTGCTGAAGGATGGACGGTTGAACTGGAAGCCGAAATGCACAAGATACTAAACGAACGCACCGACAAAACATGGCCAACCACATGGTTCGTACCCCGATTAACAGACAAACCGGCATTCAGGGATGTTTATTCGGTGATGAACAACTGGGGTGCCAACCACGGTGCAATCAGCTACGGGCATATCGGTAAGGATTTGATCACGCTCGCATCAATGCTCCGCATCCCGGTCAGTCTGCACAACGTAGATGATAGCGATATCTTCCGCCCGGCAGCATGGAATGCTTTCGGAATGGACAAGGAGGGTGCCGACTACCGCGCCTGTGCGAACTTCGGTCCGATTTACAAATAATCAGGTAAGGCAAACATATGAATGCAAAGGTAGTAGATAAAAAAAATCTGATTCCGTTTATCCTCATCACCAGCCTTTTTGCTTTGTGGGGTTTTGCAAACGACATCACCAATCCAATGGTAGCCGCGTTCCGGACTATCATGGAGATTCCTAATTCTGAAGCTGCGCTGATACAGTTGGCCTTCTATGGCGGATATGGAACCATGGCTATCCCAGCAGCGCTTTTTGTCAGGAAGTACAGCTACAAAAAAGGTATTTTGCTGGGGCTGGCACTCTACGCCACCGGTGCGTTCCTGTTTATCCCGGCCGCACGGTTCGAGGCATTCTCATTCTTTCTAATTTCACTATATATCCTGACATTCGGCCTGGCTTTCCTGGAAACGACCGCTAATCCATATATTATTTCTATGGGTGACGAAGCGACATCGACCCGGAGATTGAACTTAGCTCAGTCTTTCAATCCTATGGGCTCGCTACTTGGTATGTTTGTGGCATCTAACTACGTGCTCACCTCTCTTTACTCCGAAAGGAGAGATGCTGCAGGCAACCTGTTGTTCTCCACTTTAAGCGAAGCAGAGAAAGCCGCCATACGAACACATGACCTGGCCATCATACGTAACCCTTATGTCATAATAGGAGGTGTTGTGCTGATCATGTTTGTTATAATTGCAATGGCGAGGATGCCGATAACACAGACGGCAGAACGGACAAACATCCGATCGTCTGACTCCGCAAAAAGGCTCTTTAAAAACCGGAACTACCGTGAAGGAGTAATTGCTCAGTTCTTCTATGTGGCTGCCCAAATAATGTGCTGGACATTTATTATACAGTATGCAGAGAATATTGGCATTCCAAAAGCAGTGGGACAACGCTACAATATTTTGGCGATGATCCTGTTTCTGTTGAGCCGTTTTATCAGTACATACCTGATGAAATACCTGAAGCCATCGCGCATGCTTACACTATTTGCTACCGGGGCTATCGCAACAACACTGGGTGTTATTTTTGTAGGGGGTACAACCGGTTTGTACTGCCTGGTGGCAACCTCCGCTTTTATGTCACTCATGTTCCCCACTATATACGGTATAGCACTGAAAGGATTGGGCGATGACTCCACACTGGGTGCAGCAGGGCTGGTAATGGCCATTGTTGGCGGAGCATTAATGCCTCCCTTGCAGGGAGCTATAATAGATTTGGGGAGTGTAGCAGGGCTACCGGCAGTTAATATTTCGTTTACACTTCCATTAGTGTGCTTTTTTATGATTCTGGTGTACGGATTGAGGACAAATAGGCGCAGGTATTTTTATTGATAGCTCTCTTAAAGGGATCCTTTACTACCTGTAAGGCAAAAATTGTTTTATTTGCAGATGGATGCTAATTCAATGATTGATAATAACTAGATAACGTTTATCTTGAACATTAAAATAAAAATAAACACATGAAACTTTTTTACCTCCTTTCTCTCATTTTATTTTTGATGTTGGGTTGCAATAAATCACCTTCATCTATCTCTTTCAGCTCATTTGGCATCGAGCCTGAAACCAAAGAGAATGCGTCAATAGCTGCGAAAAAGATGATCGAACATCTGAAGGTGCGACAGGATACCGGGCATATTTTGGTTACATTTCCTAAAGGGCGCTACGATTTTTTTCCTGACAGCGCTTTCACTCGAGAATACTACATTTCCAATCACGACCAGGACAACCCTAAAAAAGCAGGCATCGTGCTGGAAGGATTGAAAAATATAACCATTGACGGACAGGGTTCAGAACTCATTTTTCATGGAAGGATGATCCCTTTTGCTTTGGTGAAAAGTGAAAACATAACTTTAAAAAACTTTTCTGTAGATTTTGAAATACCGGCTCTTCGCCAACTTAATATTTTGAAAGTAAACAGAGATTCCGATATTGTGATTGCTGAAATTTATCCAGGCGGGAATCATCGTATTCAAGGTAACAAGCTGTTTGCATGCGGTGAAGGATACGAAAATCCTCTTTACACTGCAATGCCGTTCCGGGCCGACAGACGGCTTGCATACAGACGTCAGGATGTGAGCTTCAATCCTGCAGCCATCATTGAGAAAACTCCGGACACACTTATAATTTCAGGATGGGGACAAACATCATTAACATCACCCGGAGAACGCTTTGCATTACGTTCATACCATCGCCCTACACCAGGTATTTTTGTCAGTGAATGCACTAATACCACTTTGAAGAATATAACAGTACACTATTCCGAAGGAATGGGACTGCTTGCTCAAATGAGTGAAAACATTACGCTGGATGGTTTCTCAGTTTGCCTCAGAGGAGATAATGACCCGAGATATTTCACCACACAGGCCGATGCAACTCACTTTTCTGCCTGCAAAGGGGTGATCATTTCCAAAAACGGCCTGTATGAAGGGATGGCAGATGATGCAATCAATGTTCACGGGACCTATCTGCAAATAACCAAACGAATAAACGACAGTACCCTACAAGCATGTTATATGCATCCGCAGGCATGGGGTTTCAAATGGGGAGAACCAGGCGATTCGGTACAATTTGTGGAATCGAATAAAATGGAGCTTGCAGGAGAACATCGTAACTCAATCAAATTGATAAGAGCGATTGACAAACCGACCGAATTTGGTGCTAAAGAATTTGAAATTATTTTCACTGGCAATCTGCCACTTGAAATCTCGGGAGAGGGCAGTTACGGTGTAGAAAACCTGTCCTGGACACCTGAAGTAATCTTTTCAAACAATACCATCAGAAACAATCGGGCACGAGGTGCACTATTCAGCACACCCAAAAGGGTGGTATGTGAAAATAATCTGTTCGACCATACACACGGCACAGCAATCCTGCTTTGTGGAGATTGCAACGGATGGTTTGAAACAGGTGCATGCAGGGAGGTGATCATAAGGAATAACCGCTTTGTTAATGCTCTTACAGCCTATTACCAGTTCACTAACGCCGTTATCTCAATTTACCCCGAAATTCCCAACCTGAAAGAACAGCAAAAGTTTTTCCATTCAGGAATTGTAATAGAAAACAATATTTTTGAAACTTTCGATCGTCCCATTGTCTACGCTAAATCAACCGACGGGCTTGCCTTCCGGAATAACACCATACGAAAAAACTCAGATTTTGAGCCGTTTCACTGGAACGAATATCCATTTTTCTTTGAGCGGGTTAACAATGTTGTGATTAAAAATAACCAGTTTGAAGATGGAACAGATCTTGTAAAAGATATCAGAACCGAATTATCTTCACCTGATGCAGTGTTATTAATCAACAACAACTAATCGCCAGGTAGATGAAATATAGTTTTTTAGCGCTTGCGCTCGCGTCAGTTCAGCTGTTTTCCTGCAACAAAACACAAAATACCGGTGAGCTGGCTTTGCGTTACAATTCCCCTGCTGAAAGCTGGGAGAGAACTCTTCCACTGGGCAACGGGCGCATCGGAATGATGCCGGATGGAGATATTTATAATGAGCACATTGTATTGAACGATATCACTATGTGGTCGGGTAGCGAAGACCCTGAAGCTTTCAATACAAACGCCATAAACTATTTGCCAGAAATAAGGGCCCTGTTGCTCGAAGGCAAAAATAGGGAGGCTCAGGACCTTATGTATAAAGAGTTCCGTTGTGGTGGAAAAGGTTCTGCCTACGGAAACGGAAAAGATGCGCCCTACGGATGTTTCCAAATGTTAGGGAATCTGTATATCAACTATTTATATCCACAAAAAGATAGTGTAATCGACTATGAGCACAAACTATCATTGAACAATGCGGTTATTTCCACAAAGTTCATCATGGGCAGCACGACATTTAAACGCGAATATTTTGCATCGCACGCTCACGATGTACTTGTAATAAGGTTATCGGCAGATAAAAAGAATTCAATTTCTTTCAAAGCTGCTTTGAGCCGCCCCGAACGGGCTAAGGTACACACAAAAGAGAATACGCTTTTCATGGAAGGACAGCTAAACGATGGACATAACGGTAATAAAGGCGTACGGTATCATACCCGGCTGGAAATAGTGAACAAGGGGGGTGAACTGACATCAAATGACAGTTTGCTTTCTTTAACAAATGCCGATGAAGCGGTGATACTTGTATCAACCTCGACCAATATGCTGGATAAGAATTTCCTCACAACGGTTGACAACCTGCTTGCAGAAGCAAAAAAAAGTTCTTTTAAGAAACTTAAGCAGGATCACATTGCTGCATACAGAGATAAATTCAACCGGGTGGAGTTAAACCTGGGTGACCAGGACAACACAACTCCCACCAACGAAAGGCTTGTTTCTTTTCAATTGAACGATGACCCGGCATTTGCTGCACTCTATTTTCAATACGGACGCTATCTGATGATTAGCGGAACCAATGAAAAAAGTTTGCCGCTCAACCTGCAGGGGTTATGGACCAACCAGCTGCAGACTCCCTGGAACGGCGACTACCACCTAAATATCAATGTACAGATGAACTACTGGCCGGCAGAGGTATGTAACTTGCCGGAACTGCACAAGCCGCTGATCAACTTCACAAGATCGCTTGTCCCGTCGGGAAAGAAAACTGCTGCTACATTTTACGGTTCGGACGGATGGGTATCACATATGATGAGCAATCCGTGGAATTTTACAGCGCCGGGCGAACATGCTTCGTGGGGAGCAACCAACACCGGTGGTGCATGGCTGTGTGCCCACCTCTGGGAGCATTATGCATTTTCAATGGATAAAGAGTATCTGCATTCTATCTATCCGGTACTGTCTGGTGCAGCAGAGTTTTTCCTGAACAGTATGATCAAAGAGCCTAAAAACAGCTGGTTGGTAACAGCCCCTTCCTCTTCACCTGAAAATGCATTTTATCTACCCGGGAACAGGGATGCTCTATTTGTTTGCATGGGACCTACGATGGATGTTCAGCTTGTGAAGGAATTGTTTACCAACACACTCTCTGCAGCAGATATACTTGGCATTGAAGATAATATCACAAAAAGGATATGTAAAGCAATGACTCAACTGCCTCCTTTACAGATAAGCGGGGAAGGTTATCTGCAGGAGTGGCTTGAAGATTACGAGGAACAAGATCCGCAGCACCGGCATGTATCTCACCTTTACGGACTTCATCCTTCTAACCAGATTTCACCCATCACCACACCTGAGTTGGCCGAAGCTGCACGCAAGTCACTCAACCGGCGCGGTGACGGCGGAACCGGATGGTCACGGGCATGGAAAGTAAACTTCTGGGCACGCCTGAATGATGGCAACAGGGCTTATAAACTTCTAAAAAGCTTGCTAGAACCGGCATGCGGAAATGAAGTAAGAATGAGCAGTGGCGGAGGGACCTATCCCAACCTCTTATGTGCACATCCACCATTTCAGATAGACGGCAACTTTGGTGGCACATCTGGCATAGCAGAGATGCTTATCCAGAGTCAGAATGGTTACATCCACCTACTGCCGGCTCTGCCATGCAACTGGGCTTCGGGCAGTTTTAAGGGGCTCCGTGTACGCGGCGGCGCTGAAGTAAGCGCAGAGTGGAAAGGTAATAAAGTCTCCTCTCTAACCCTGACAGCCAAAACAGCCGGCATCATCAGGTTAAAAATACCCGAATATGCCTCAACAGTAAAACAAAACGGAAAAAAGATAAATACCGAAGACGGATTTGTCTCGATAAAAATGGAGAAAGGAGAAAGAATTAATTTGGAATTGGCGAATGAATAGGCCCCATTCAAGTGAATAGAGCCAGGAAAGGCTCCGCTGTTAGCTCCGAACCGCTTGCCCTTACTGTTCGGTCAAATCGTAAACAATCAGTCAAATAACTGCTGTTTACACCCGGCAGCAGGAATAGAGTCACAACTGGCCATAAGGAAGCAGGGCCAAAGCATCCGATATTTTATCAACTACCTCCCTGATTGGTTTCTCTACCATCCCCTTCATAAAAGGATTAAGTTCGGCCTTTACAGTTATCCGAAGCCTGGTATCCTTCTCAGCTTTTGCTGCCAGTTGTATCCATAAAAATATATCGAATGGCAGCTTCTCTGATTTGAACTTCACCAGCTTGTTAGCCTCCCGTTCCACTACAATGAAGGTTACCTTTCCAATAGGATCAACACGAAAGGAAACGCTGTCTTGATCGAAGGTGAAATCGCTGATTTTATTTTCAGGTATCCGTTCTTTCACCAGCTCCAGCTTGCGAAGATCTGAGAGAACCCTGAAAACTTCCTCATCACTGTAGGGTATGATTTTTATATCACTGACAAATTCGGTCATCTCTTTGATTTTTTAAAGGATTGTCCCCAGTTTTCAGGATCTCTACGCCAGTCCTGCAAAGTGTTCAACTCCGATTCATCAATGTAGTCGGTTGCCATAGCCTCATCAAGTATTGCTTCGTAATTTGAAAGTGTGGTAAGCTCTACCCGTGCTTCGTGCATACTTTGCATTGCCTGGGGGAAGCCGTAGGTAAACACTGCCAGCATGCCAAGTACATCGGAACCATCGCGACGTATTGCCTCCACTGCCTTAAGGCTGCTCCCTCCGGTAGAGACCAGATCCTCAATAACTATAACCTTCTGCTTCGGTTTTAGATCACCTTCTATCAAATTTTCCAGGCCGTGATCCTTAGGTGTTGAACGAATATACACAAAGGGCAAATCAAGCAGGTCGGCGACCAGCACACCCGGAGCGATAGCACCTGTAGCTACACCTGCAATAGCATCCGCTTGCGGATATTTTTCCATGATAATTCGCGCGAACTCAATTTTTATAAAATTGCGTATGGATGGATACGACATCAATTTGCGATTATCGCAATATATGGGAGATTTCCAGCCCGAAGCCCATGTGAACGGATTGGATGGCTGCAGCTTAATAGCTTTTACCTTGAGAAGTTTTTCGGCTGTAAGTTTCTGTACTGTGTTCATACAATTAATTTTATTCTTTTAGTTGTATCTGGCCCTTGATAATTAATATACCACCGGAATTGGGTATTTATCCGCAATAACCTAGTCTAAACAAGTTTGGCCTCTGATCATTTAGCTAAATGGAAATAACCACTCCCTTCACGCATTTAATTATTGTTTTAATCATGCCAGCTTCATATTTCTTGATGACCATTATGCAGACTAACTACAAAAGTAAGCTTTTTAAAGATGATTTGAATGTTATTTTAAATAAAAATACAATTAAAAAACCTCTCCCAGTGTAGCTATACTAATTTTCAGATTTTTGCATTGATGTAATGCCACTCCGCAAGCTTCCAAAGTTGAACCGGTAGTAATCACGTCGTCAACCAGAAGGAGGTGTTTTTGTTCAAATTCCGCGGGATCGTTAACACTGAAAATATCCCTGACATTCTCCCAGCGTTGCGTCTTGGTGCGTTTGGTCTGCGTGGGGTTATATATTATCCTGACCAGGTTCCCAGACGATACAGGAAGAGAAGTTGCTTCCGATAATCCTTTCGAAATGAGATAAGCCTGGTTGTAGCCACGTTTTTTCTCTTTCTTAGGATGCAGCGGAACAGGTACTATCATATCCACAGGTTTAAGAAAATCACTTTCCACAAGATCTTTACCGAACATTCTGCCAAGCAGGAGGCCGATCTCTTTACCGTGATAATATTTAAGATGATATATCAGGGGGGCAAGCATACCCCCTTTTGCATAAACACAATAGGAAGCAATCCGCTCAAAAGGAATCCTGCCCGCCATAAGCTTTTCTGCAGCATTGCCAGAATGTCTGAAATTATTTGTTTTGGGAAGCCTATACAAACATTTCAGGCATGCACCCACCTCAGAGCTTAGTAACTCCTCGCCACAGATTACACACACATTCGGAAAAAAAAGGTTTGAGAATTCTTTTACTATCAACCGGAATTTTCCTCTTAGACTTCTCATATCCACCTGATTATCTATAACAAATATTTATCGGATCGCCAATCCCGATTGTCCGGCTAATTGTCACGGAGTCAGACGCCTGTTTAATCGGGAATATTATCGAGGTTCATTCTTTTCATACATCGCAAAATCTCACTTATTGGAAAGCCCCTTCCAAGTGCATAACGAATAAGCTTACCATTTCTCTCGTATTCAGAACCAGCAGTTATTGTTTTTATCTTTTTTTCAAGCAACGGCTGCAACGGCTCGTTCAAATCGCTGGAGGAAAATTCCGAAAACACCTCATCAATCAGCTCTTTAGGAACATGCTTTTGTCGCAGCGAGGCTTCAATTTTTATTCTTCCCCATTTATTAAAATGAAGCTTATCATTTATAAAGCTCCGGATAAACCTTTTATCATCAATAAATTTCCCGGCTATCAGCATTTCTATGATTTTTTCCACAGCCTGTTCAGATAAGTTCATTCCCGAAAGTTTCTTTCGTACATCGAACCTACAGCACTCTTTTTGTGAACAGGTACGTGCCATTCGTGCAAATGCCTGCTCCTCTGTAATTATTTTTCTGTCTTCATTCATTTTGTCATGGCTTCTCAGCACGAATCATTCGCCAATTGCCGGAAATATCTTTTCGTAACTCCACAGAAACAAATCCCCTGTCAAGGAGCATACTTTGTATCTCTGCACCTTTATCCCTGTTTATTTCAAAATAGAGTTTACCCCTATTGCTTAACGCCTCAAACGCTATATCAGCAATCCGTTCATAGAACAACAGCGGTTTATTATCAGGAACAAACAGCGCTTTATGGGGTTCAAAGCTAAGCACACTCCTTTCCATCTCCTCTTTTTCAGACTCCATCACATAAGGCGGATTACTCACGATCACATTGTAAAAAATATCTGTATTGAATGGCTGAAATATGTCCCTGTGGGCAAAATGTACAACTGCATCATTAATCCGGGCGTTTTCAACAGCAACTAAAAGCGCATTGTCAGATATATCCCAGGCATATACTTCAGCCGGAGCCATTTTTTTTGCCAGGGCAACTGCAATGCATCCACTGCCCGTTCCTATATCCAAAACCTTACCTGTCTCATATTTATTTTCATACAATACCCACTCCACAAGCTCTTCAGTCTCGGGACGGGGAATAAGCACGTCGGGAGTCACGATGAACGACAATCCGTAAAACTCAGTCCTCCCCAATATATACTGCACAGGCTCTCCGTTTTTAAGCCTGGATATAATATCATTGACTTTTCTTGTTCGGGAAAAGGATAAATTATTAATTTTGTCACTTACAGAACCAAAAGGGATATTATATATCTCTTCTATAAGAAGGCGGGCAAGCGCAATAATTTCCTGATTGGAATACAATCCATTCAATTCACGCCGTAGATGGTCAACGAAATGCCTCATTTTTTGAATAATCTGTATAACAAATATGCCCAAATAATTAAATCAGAGTCGTTGTAAAACGGCCGTTGTCTGATTCAACAAAGATAGCTAAAATGGAGATAAATCCTATATTTATGGACCGGTGCCTGCAACTTGCCCTAAAAGGAGAAGGCTTTACAAAGCCGAATCCGCTGGTAGGAGCCGTTATTGTACATTGCAACAAAATAATTGGGGAAGGATATCACCGGCAATATGGGGGCCCTCACGCTGAAGTAAACGCCATTGCCTCAGTGAAAGATGTTTCACTCCTGCGGGATTCAACCCTTTATGTATCTTTGGAACCATGCTCACACCACGGCAAAACACCTCCATGCGCACAAATGATAGTCTCTAATAAGATACCAAGAGTGGTGCTGGCCATTAAAGATCCTAATCCGGCGGTGTCTGGCAAGGGAATTGAAATAATGAGCAATAACGGCATTGATGTAACAGTGGGAATAATGGGTGAGGAAGCATGCGAGTTGAATAAAATGTTCTTCGTGAACCAACTCTTCAAAAGGCCGTTTGTGATGCTGAAATGGGCACAAAGCAAAGACGGTTTCATTGATGTTATACGGGACTCAATAGATGACATGGCACCTGCGAAAATATCAAATAGCTTTACAAACACAGTTGTTCATAAATTTCGAACTCATGCACAGGGAATTATTGTTGGCACCAAAACGGCTCTCTTGGATAACCCTCAACTGACTGCCAGAAAGTGGTTTGGCCCCCACCCCTCCAGAATCGTTATTGACAGGGAGAACAAGATACCAGCGAACTCGGCCCTCTTCGACGGTTCAGCTCCTGCTATTGTTTTTACCGCATCGGCGCCAGCTATTGATAAAGATAACAAGCAGGTGAAATATATTGAAATTGATTTTACCAAAGATACCAACAGGCAAATTTTAAGTAGCCTGTACAATGAAAAGATATACTCATTGCTCGTTGAAGGCGGCACAAGCCTGCTAAACTCATTCATAGAGAAAAGCCTATGGGATGAAGCTTATGTAGAGATTTCTGACAAAAAGCTTTTTTCGGGTGTAAAAGCACCGGAAATAAAGGGTAAAACAATCAGTGTTGAAAAGTATCTAAATTCGTTGCAATTCCATTTAAAGAGTGAAATAACTCGAAATTTTCTTTAAATATTCATTTTGGTATGGTTTAAGCGAAAAATCTTCCTACTTTTGCATATCATAAACGTGGTATACAATATATTTGAAACTAATGATATCTAAATATTTCCTTTGGGCATCGGTGATTGTCATGAACCTTTTGTTTCTATCCTCTTGCCTTAATTCATCCGACAACAATGTGGAATATTCGCCTGATGCACAGATTTATGCTTTCTCTCTGTCGTCCAAGGCAGACACTTCCAGGTTGTTACCAGCAACTGCATTCACTATTGACCAGGTTAACGGGATGATCTTCAACAAGGAGCCTTTACCATTTCAATTTAATGTGGACAGCGTGGTCATGAATATTACGGGAGCAAATGGCTATAGCCCTTTCAGCCTCGTTATGTTGCTTCTTGTGCCAGACTCTTCATACGCTTGGGTACAGTCCGACTCGGTTGCTCTATCACGGTTACTCAAGATAACCACAACGGCACCAGATGGGATCAACTCAAAAATATACCACTTCCGACTAAATGTTTATCAACAGGATCCATATTTGATCACATGGGAAAACAAAACGGATAATTATATACCATCGCAGGCAGATGAGCAAAAAACTGTTGTTTTCAACAACCGGTTCATCACCTATTACAAATCGGGAACGGAAATAGACGCTATGACGTCAGTTGTGGCCGATGGAGTTAACTGGAGCAAGGCTAACCTGACAGGATTACCCAATAGCGTAAGGTTTTCATCTCTTGTGGTATCAGGGGACCTTGCCTTCGTGCTAGATGAGGCAACAAAAAAAGTCTATAAATCTACCGATGGAATCATCTGGAGTCAGATTGCCACAAATTACGACGTGGAGGCTATTTACGAAGTACTCCCATCTGCATCAGGTGGAGATATCTTGATTACGGTAAACAATAACGGTTCTCTGATGTTTGCCAAATCGAAAGATTTCTCTGAAATCAAACTTCTGAACAGCGTTCCGGGTAATATTCCCATTAAGGACTATTCAGCCGCGAAAGTGAAAAATGACCTCTCTTTCGGGGTAAAATACATCATTCTGTCAGGAGGATACAGTGCGGACAACAACAGCAACAACGACATCTTTATACTTCAGGAAAAAGATGGTATCATCACTCATATCACTGCAAGAAAACCTGCATCTGTATCACTGAAAGGAAGCAGGTTGTTTTTCTATGACAATAAACCCTATATGATTACAGCATCGTCAGAAAAAAACATGCTTATCTATTCGGACAATTTTGGCCTCGACTGGAAAAAATCGGCGGATAATCAGGCTTTTCCTGCAGAATTCAGCTACAGAACTAATGCATCCGTTATTGTAGATGCAAATAACTATATATGGATATTCGGCGGAATATCTTCAACCCAGGATCAAATTGTTGATGTGTGGAGAGGAAGGCTTAATAAATTTGCACTGAATTGATAAACATTTGTTGTAAGAGGATAATTTATGAACCTGTTCTTCGTTAATAAGGGTAGAGTAACCCAATCAGTAACGAAAGAATGAAAATTCAAGAAAAATCAAATTTTATCCCTTTTTGGGTGTTCACCCTTCTATTTATCACATTCTCTGCATACATGTTTCCCCAGGATTATAAATATGAGATTGGCGGAGCAGCGGGGACATCGTTTTATATGGGTGATGCCAATAGATCAAAACTTTATCTCAACCCGGGCATAGCAAGCGGTATCCTGTTCAGATATAACATCAACTTTTATTGGGCAATAAAGGCGAACCTTATTGCAGGAACAGTTTCAGGCAACAGCGAAGACTCGGGAAACAGGTTTCCTTTTGACCAAAAGGCATCTTTTCACCGTACATTCGCGGAGATAGGGGCTCAGGTGGAGTTCAATTTCTTCCCCTACAGTGATAAGTTTGCTTACAGAGGCACTAAACGATATACCCCCTATCTGTTTGCCGGCACCGGAGTGACGTATGCCACGGGTAAAAGTGAGTTCCTGAATGCGAACTTGCCTTTTGGGGCAGGTTTTAAATGTAAATTAAAAAACAGACTGCATATCGGTTTTGAGTTTTCTTTTCGTAAACTGTTTGGCGACGATTTCGATGTTACCGGAACAGATGAGGAATGGAGCTTAAAGAATCCATACGGAATTGAAAGCAGTATCCTAAAAAACCGGGATTGGTATTCATTAACTATGATTTACCTGACATGGGAATTCGGAATGCGCAATGATCCGTGTCATGGTAATTAACTATATAGCCGTTAATAGAGATGTCGTTATTTGACAAACTAGATAAAAACCGCATTCCCGTCCACATAGCTATTATTATGGACGGTAACGGACGATGGGCAAAAGCCAGAGGCCTTGATAGATGCGAAGGGCATAAAGAAGGTGTAAAAGCTATAAAAAAAATAGTTGAAGCCTCAGCCAAAGCATCTGTTCAATATCTTACACTTTATGCTTTTTCTACTGAGAACTGGAATCGTCCCAGTGAAGAGGTTAGTGGGCTGATGGATTTAATGGTATATGCCATCTCCAGGGAAACTGACGAGTTAAAAAAGAATGGAGTCAAGATTCTGTGTATAGGCGACATGAATAGATTGCCTGAGTACGCCAGGACAGCTTTAGAAGGATGTATCCGCGATACGGAGGGTGGCACACGTATTACCATGGTGATTGCATTAAGTTATTCATCGAAATGGGAGCTGACAAATGCCGCCAGAAAAATCGCCGGCGACGTTGCCAAAGGTGTCTTACAGGAAAAAGATATTGATGAAGAAACCATTGGCAGTTATCTATCCACACGCGATTTCCCTGATCCCGACCTACTGGTACGAACAGGCGGAGAACAACGAATAAGTAATTTTCTTCTTTGGCAATGTGCTTATGCGGAATTTTATTTTACGGAAACGTTCTGGCCCGATTTCGGAGAAGAAGAATTGTACGAAGCTATCCTTGATTATCAGGGGCGAGAAAGAAGATACGGTAAAATCAGTGAACAGATTGAGATCTAACAATAATAGTTCCATACAGAACAAAAGAGAGTCGTTGCAAAGAAATTTATCACAATGTCGAAGAAAATATTCAATTTACTTCTGTTATTTATAATATTGTCACAGTCGGCGTCGCTTGCGCAGGCCATTGATACTGTACGCTCTTCCGTACCACGTGAACTCACTGTGAACTACACCGCGCCACCCAAGAAATATTATATTGCCGATATTAACGTAACGGGTGTTGAGGGAACAATGTATGAAGATCAGAAATTCGTCCTCGTTGGTTTTTCGGGGCTATCAAGAGGTCAAAAGATACAGATCCCCGGAGAAGATATCACAAATGCCCTAAAAAGATTCTGGAAGCAGGGCCTTTTCTCCGATGTAAAGATCTTGCAGACAAAAATTGAGGGAGACAGCGTCTGGTTGGAGATCCGCCTTACGGACCGTCCGAGGGTAACCGACATCCATTACTCAGGAATGAAGAAAAGTGAACAGGAGGAAATTGAAAAAAAAGTAGGTTTTGTTAAAGGTAATCAGATAACCCCACCCCAGATAGCCAGAGCCGAGACAATAATTAAAAGTTTCTTTTCTGAAAAAGGATTCGGCGATGCTGAAGTAAGGGTAATGCAGCGCCCCGATGCCACTCAAAAAAACCAGGTGATACTTGAAATTGCAGTGGATAAAAAGGAAAAAATCAAGGTCAACAGTATCCGCATAGAAGGTAATAAAGCCCTTTCTGATAATCAGTTGAAACGCGCGATGAAAAAAACCAATGAGAAAGGAAAAATCAGAAATATTTTCCGCGCAAAGAAATTTGTGGAAGATCTCTATGCAGAGGATAAGAAAAACCTTCTTAATAAGTATCATGAGAAGGGATATCGGGACGCTGAAATTATTCGCGATACAGTATATAAACATAACGAAAAAACGGTCAACATAGATATTCTGGTAGAAGAAGGGCCACTTTACCATATACGTTCAATCAACTGGGTAGGTAATACTCAATATCCATCTTCACAACTGACTCAATTATTGAATATGTCTTCCGGCGACGTTTATAATCAGAAAAAACTGCAGGAAAGGCTTATAAGCGACGAAGATGCAGCAGTGAATCTTTACCAGAACAACGGTTACCTTTTCTCGAATATTGACCCTGTTGAGATTAATATCGAAAATGATTCTGTTGATCTGGAACTTCGTGTTGTTGAAGGGCCAAAAGCGACTATAAAGAGAGTTATTATCCAGGGAAACGATCGCTTGTACGAAGATGTGATCCGCCGCGAATTGAGGACAAAACCGGGTGCCGTATTCAGCAAAGAGGACCTTTTACGTTCAGTACGTGAGATAGCCCAAACCGGCCACTTCGATCCTGAAGCTCTTTCTGCCGACATTTCAGGAGGAATAAACCCCAATCCGGATGATGGGACCGTGGATATTACCTATCCGCTGACATCGAAAGGAAACGACCAGATTGAATTCTCTGCCGGATGGGGTGTTACCGGACTGGTAGGTAAACTTAGTTTGCGTCTTAACAACTTTTCTTTGCAAAACCTGCTGAACCCGTCGATGCGCAGGGGTATCATCCCCCAGGGAGAAGGGCAAACGCTGGTATTAAGCGCACAGACAAATGGCCGCTATTATCAATCCTATCAATTTCAATTCGTGGAACCCTGGTTTGGAGGGAAAAGGCCGAATCATTTTTCAATAAACGCCTACTTTTCAAGATATACAGGGCTAAACGAAAGTTATTACAGCCAAAACACCTATTATAACCCATACATGTACGGATACGGAGGTTATCCATATTACGGGGGGGGGTACGGAGGTTATGGTGGAGGCTATGGAGGCTATGGAGGCTATGGTTACCAGGATATGATGGAGTATGCATACGACCCCAACCAGATATTTAATATGTTCGGATTATCAGTAGGGTACGGGAAACGACTTGAATGGCCGGACGATTATTTCCAGATTATGGCTGAACTGGGATACCAACGGTATGATCTTAAAAACTGGTCATATAACCAGTTTCCTTTCCAGACAGGAGCGAGCAACAGTATCACTCTTGGTCTTACTTTATCTCGCATATCAACGGATAACCCCATCTATACGAGAACGGGATCACAGTTTACACTCAGCGTCAACGCCACACCTCCTTTCTCTTTATGGGACGGAAACGACTATGCCAAAATGGCATATAACAACCCTGAAAAATATAAATGGAACGAATATCACAAGTGGAAGTTAAAAATACGCACTTTCACACCCCTTACCCCGTTAACGGTTACAAGGACTCCTGTGATAGCAACAAGAGTTGAATTCGGCATATTGGGACACTATAACAAACACAAACAGACTCCTTTTGAAACATTCGATGTGGGTGGTGACGGGATGAGCGGCTACACAAGTTCTTTCGCTACTGAAAATGTGGCTTTGAGGGGATATGAGAACAACTCAATCGCTACACAAGCAAGGGCTTATACACGCCTGGGTGTGGAATTGCGTTATCCGTTTATCCTTGAACCTAACTCAACTATTTATGGAGTTACATTCATAGAAGCGGGGAATGCATGGTGGAATGCAAAAGATCTTAACCCGTTCGATCTGAAACGATCTGCTGGAGCAGGAGTACGTATATTCCTCCCAATGATCGGTTTAATGGGGATAGACTGGGCATACGGATTTGACACTGTTTACGGACGTGGGAACAGAGAGAAAGGCGGAAGCCAGTTCCACTTCATTATCGGACAAGAATTCTGATTAAGTTACAGAAAATAGTTTTAAACGACAATTTGGAATACATGTCATTTACAAATTATTGTTATCTAATAGTTTTCAGCCGTTATTAACATAATTTACTTATACATCTGTAAACGTTTCTCTTTATAAACCGTCTTTATTATCAGAATACAATAACATATTGAAAAATAAAGGAATCGTATGAAAAAAATGCTATTTTTTGCCTGTTTATTTATGGCGCTTTCTCTAGGGAACAGCTATGCCCAGAAATATGCACTTATTGATATGGAATATATCCTGAAAAAAATTCCTTCATATGAAAACGCTAACAAACAGCTTGAAGCTTTATCACAAGAGTGGCAGAAAGAAGTTGATACAGAAGTTGAAAGCGTTAATGCCATGTATAAAAAATATCAGGCCGACCTGGTGTTTCTTGCCGGGAATGAAAAGACAAAACGCGAAAATGAAATTGTGGCCAAAGAAAATGCTATTCAGGAGCTGCGTAACCAATACTTTGGCCCTCAGGGAGAACTGTATAAACAGAGGGAAGAACTTATTAAGCCTATACAGGATAGTATATATGAAGCGGTTAAAGATATTTCATTAGAATCAGGCTACTCCATTGTTGTAGACAGGGCATCTGCCTCATCAATTATTTTTGCATCACCCAGTATAGATATTAGTGATCAAGTGCTCTCTAAATTAGGCTATTGAAAAAAATATCTTATCTTTGTACCCGGTTTTCCACAGAGTTTTAAATTTATAAAATAGATATAGAAATCATGTTTAAAAAATTATTGATTATTATTATTGCACTGGCTCCTTTAGCTGCTGTTGCACAAGATGTTAAAATCGCATATCTCAATGCACAGGAGATTTTCTCTGCTATGCCCGAACTACCTGGAATAGAAACCAAACTGACCACCAAACAGGAAGAAATCAATAAAAACGGACAGGCATTAGTGGATGAATTCAATAAAAAAGCAGAGGAATTTGATAAGACCCCTGCTGGTTCAGAAGCCATACAGCAAGACAGGCAAAAACAGCTTACCCAGATTCAGGAAAGATACCAGGTATATCTTCAAAACAGCCAACAGGAGATGGGTCAATTACAGCAGCAGCTACTCGAGCCTGTGAACAAAAAGATTGCAGATGCCATCAAGTCAGTAGGTGACGAAAACAATTACACTTATATCTTTGACATATCTACCATGCAATCACCTATTGTGTATGTGAACTCTACAACAGCTGTAAACATCACACAGCAAGTGAAAACAAAATTGGGTCTCAAATAATTCATCAGCTCTGAATTAAAGGATACATAAAACCTGAAACAATTATTTTGAGAGGTTATATATTCCAACCAGTTTCCCAATAGATTAATATTAAAACGGGGGTGAATCCACAAACTGATTCCACCCCCGTTTTAGTATAAGTTCACGTCACTATGTTCAAGTTACACGGCTTACATCCCCTTTATAACCAGCAGCGGTGTATCTGAATGAAACAACATCCTTCTGGCGATACCCGGGTTAAACATCCTGGCGAAAATATTCCTGCGTGAGCTCGACAGGGAGATCATATCTATTTTGTTATCCTCCACAAACTTATCGAGAGTAACTTCCAACCCCTCGCTCTGGTCTATCAGTTTATACTCTGTCTGCAGTTGCGGATAGATTTCCGAAAAACGTTTCTGAATACCCGAAAGTTTTATCTCATTCCATATATCCTCCTTTTTGGCAATATGTGCAAGATAAACCTTCACAGGATAAAGTTTAAGAAACTTCATCATTATATCGAACGCCTTGAATTCGCGTTCACGGAAATTAGTTAGAAAAACTATAGTCTTCATTTCTGTGAGAGCTCTTGCCTTTGCCCCATCAGGAACAGCGAAAATGGGTGTTGTGCAACCATCCATAACTTCAGCAGTAACACTCCCTATAAGATCCAGCTCCTTGGCATTCTTTCCTCTCGTGCCCATTACAATGGCCGCAGGACGCATCTTTTTTGAATATGATATTATCTCCTCTTCCGGAAGCCCCTCAATCAACATCGTTTTATAAGGTACGTCGGGTAATTTACCGGAAGCTACTTCATCGGCTATCTTTTTTACCAAGATCTTCATCTCCTCTTCTGTTTTGTTTTTCACATCGTGATAAAGATCTTTGTCGGTTGCCTGCAGTGTGAAAGAGTCTCCAAAGGGGACAGATGCCGGGTAGAAGGGTGTAAAAAAAGCATGCAGCAGCTTTACAGTGCAATCCATATCGCTTGCCAGACGGAAACCAAATTCACAGGCGCTAAGGGAATAATCGGAAAAGTCGACGGGAATAAGTATCTCGCGGTTAGTTTCTTCTAGTTCCTCAGCAACTTCGTGTGAAACAAAGTCCACATCTTCAATAATACGGAGTGCCCTGGGAAGATCGCTTTCATTAATTCTTACACGCACATTTCCCGGAATTACCGGTTCTATCATCTTAATGCCATGAATAACTGTCGGAATACCTTCAGACTCTAAAATTGATTTTAATATACAAGCTTTCTCGTAAGTATGAATGGCTACCGTTACCAGTTTTTCATCATGTGTGTTGCTTTTTTTACTCTCTTTTGCCATACTATTACATTATATGGCATCCATTGAATATAGACAACGGACGCTTGGTTTGTTTTAAAGAGAAAAGCCCAATTACCCTACCCCTCCGGATTACATATATTGGGCTTATAATTAATTCACTCTGTCTCTTCAATATTTACCGGACTCGGTTCCGGGTAATCCTTAAGCCCTAATATTTTCAATGCTTTGTCAAAAATAGTGGTATCGTCGAGAACAACAATACCACCATTCGGACCGGGTTCAATGTGTATTCCTACACTATTGCCTTCCTTGTAATTGTATCCACCAAAATAGTTCCTTACGGTTTCGGGTTTCATGTCCAATTCCGATGCTATCTGGTGGATACTACCATCGGGGAGCTTGTCTTTCAATTCTCTTAACTCATTAAAAGTGATTGTTCTTGCCATGGCTTTTTATTTTTATTTTGATAATACACTCAGGATCTATTTCGTGCCCTAAACTTACTTAAAAAAACAGATATTCCAAACTATTTCAATAAAATATTTGCGAAATAATACTCCTTTTTTTATAACACAGCTCAATGAGGTAAAGTTGACAAAAAAGGACTAAAAATAATCAAGAGAATAATATAGATAGTAATAAATAGTGACAGTATAATACCATGTTTCCTACTAAAGACGACAGTTCGCTCAAATATTGGGGAAAAAATAAATTTATTTCGTGACCAGTTAAATAATTTATATAAAAGAATTGCTATAATAACACCCACAATCATACCGGCCAGAATGTCTGTAATAAAATGTACACCAAGGTAAATACGGGTATAGCTGTATAACACAGCCCATGCAACCGTAGCAATGGAAACACCACGATATTTTAAAACAAGTGAGATAAAAACGGCTAAGCCTGAACTTGTTGTAGCATGCCCTGAAATAAAACCGTACATACCACCTCTGTAATTGTTAACAATATCGACCAAATTTCTGAAATCGATGTGATGAGTCGGCCTGCGACGCTCAAACAGAGGTTTGAACAACGATGAAGATATCTGATCGCAAAGGACTAGAACAATGATAAAGAAAATTGATACCAGCAGTGCATTATTCCATTTTGTTTTATAGAAAAAGAGCAGGAATATAAACAAAAAAAGTGGTATCCATACAAACCTTCCACTTATTGTCCACATCACATTGTCGAGAAAAACCGAATCACTGCCATTTAAGGCAAAAAACAGCTCTCGTTCTATCGGCAGCATACTTTCAACAATTCTTCTCATACAATAAACATGA